>DBFVHV010000215.1:0-3491 GCA_048524165.1 Streptococcus sp. | reverse complement strand
GCTTCTCATGTGTCATTGGAACATGATTACGAAGTTACAGGTCTTGAACTTGATACTTTGGCACACACAGCATGGGAACAAGAAGGTGTTCTTGGAGCTCGTATGACAGGAGCGGGATTTGGTGGATGTGCCATCGCACTTGTAAATAAAGATAAAGTTGAAGATTTCAAAAAAGCAGTTGGTCAACGTTATGAAGAAGTCGTTGGTTATGCACCAAGCTTCTATATCGCTGAAGTAGCTGGCGGTTCACGAGTACTTGATTAATGAGAGTGAGATTTCAAAATGATGAAACATTTAGTAGATGCTTTTGTAACAGCAGTCATTGCTAACAGTGACTATGAAGAATTAGATCGTATTTATCTGACAAACCGTGTTTTCGCATTAGTTGGTGAAGCTGTCAATGAAGTTGAAACAGATAGTTCTGAATTGATTGATCTTAAAGACCAATTGCTTCAAGCAGGTGTGAAAGCTGGTTCCGTAGGTGAACTTAATGAAGAGCAAGATATCATCGGAGCTCAACTAATGGACCTGATTACACCAAGTCCTAGTGTTGTAAATCGTAACTTCTGGGATACATATAAATGTAATCCAGAGCAAGCTATCGCTGATTTTTATGATCTCAGTAAACGCAATGATTATGTTAAGGTAAAGGCGATTGCTCAAAATATCGCTTATAAGGCTCCAACAAAGTATGGTGATTTAGAAATCACTATCAACCTTTCGAAACCTGAAAAAGATCCTAAGGCTATTGCAGCTGCTAAGAATGCGGTAGCTTCCGATTATCCTAAGTGTCAGCTTTGTATGGAAAATGAAGGTTATTTGGGTCGCATTAATCACCCGGCCCGTAGCAATCACCGTGTTATTCGTTTCCAAATGGAAGACGAGGAGTGGGGCTTCCAATACTCGCCTTATGCTTACTTTAATGAACACTCTATTTTCTTTTATGGTCAACATGAACCTATGAAAATCAGTGACTTGACTTTTGAACGACTTCTATCCATAGTTGAGGAATTTCCAGGTTATTTTGCAGGATCAAATGCTGACCTTCCAATCGTTGGTGGTTCAATTTTGACACATGAACATTATCAAGGAGGTCGTCATACTTTCCCTATGGAGATTGCTGAAGTCGAAGAGATGTTTAGCTTTGAAGGATTTCCTGAGGTTGAAGCAGGTATTGTTAATTGGCCAATGTCTGTTATTCGTATCAAGAGTAGACAAAAAGAGTCGCTATTAGCTTTGTCTTCTAAGATTTTAGCAGCATGGCGTACTTACTCAGATCCAGAGGTGGGAGTTCTAGCTGAATCAGATGGCACACCGCATCATACGATTACTCCTATTGCGCGTAAGCGTGATGGACAGTATGAGTTGGATCTTGTGCTTCGTGACAACCAAACTTCAGAGGAACATCCAGATGGTGTATATCATCCGCATGCTGATGTGCAACATATCAAGAAGGAAAATATTGGCTTGATTGAGGTCATGGGCTTAGCCATTTTACCTCCACGACTTAAGAGCGAATTAAAAGAAGTTGAAGACTTTCTTTTAGACAAATGTGAAGCTGTTGCACCTATTCACCAAGAATGGGCAGAACAACTCAAAGAAAACCATCCAGAGGTGACAGCTGAAACCGCAGAAGCACTCGTTCGTCAATCGGTAGCAGATATCTTTGCCCGTGTATTGGAAGATGCAGGCGTTTATAAGACTGATAATGCTGGACGTCAAGCCTTTAAACGCTTCCTTAATGAAGTTGGTCTTGTAGACTAGAATTATGTTATAATAATAGAAAAATAAGAAAAAGGTAAATTTTATGGCAATCTTAGTTTTAGGTGGGGCTGGTTATATCGGTTCTCACATGGTTGATCGCTTAGTTGAAAAAGGTCAAGAAAAAGTCGTTGTCGTGGATAACTTGGTGACGGGTCACCGTGCTGCTGTCCATCCAAATGCTGTATTCTACGAGGGGGATTTGGCAGATCAGGACTTTATGCGTAAAGTCTTTAAGGAAAATCCTGATGTCGATGCGGTTATTCATTTTGCGGCCTACTCACTTGTGGCTGAGTCTATGGAAAAGCCACTTAAGTATTTTGATAATAACACTGCTGGTATGGTGAAGTTGCTTGAGGTCATGAACGAATGTGGTGTCAAATACATTGTCTTCTCATCAACAGCTGCGACTTATGGTATTCCTGAGGAAATTCCAATCCTTGAAACCACACCACAAAACCCAATCAATCCTTATGGTGAAAGCAAGCTTATGATGGAAACCATCATGAAGTGGTCAGACCAAGCCTACGGTATCAAGTATGTTCCTCTTCGTTACTTTAATGTGGCGGGAGCCAAACCTGATGGTTCGATTGGTGAAGATCATGGTCCTGAAACCCACCTCTTGCCAATTATTCTCCAAGTGGCTCAAGGTGTTCGTGAGAAAATCATGATTTTTGGGGACGACTACAATACTCCAGATGGTACTAATGTTCGTGACTATG
Source organism: Streptococcus sp. (assembly GCA_048524165.1). Classification (GTDB taxonomy): domain Bacteria; phylum Bacillota; class Bacilli; order Lactobacillales; family Streptococcaceae; genus Streptococcus. Next base: position 1,008 of record DBFVHV010000215.1, on the reverse strand, counting down.
TGCATCCATTCGACTTAGCGGATGCTCACCTCTTGGCAGTGGAATATCTCCGCAAGGGCAATGAGTCAACAGCCTTCAACTTAGGCTCTTCAACAGGATTCTCAAATCTCCAAATCCTTGAAGCAGCTCGTAAGGTTACTGGTAAAGAAATTCCAGCTGAGAAAGCTGATCGTCGTCCTGGTGATCCAGATACATTGATTGCATCCTCTGAAAAGGCTCGTACAGTACTTGGCTGGAAACCACAATTTGACAATATCGAAAAAATCATCGAAAGTGCCTGGGCATGGCATTCTAGCCATCCAAAAGGCTATGACGATAGAGATTAATCATCAGGAATAGGAGCTCCATCTGGTCATAAACTACCATTTGGAGTTTTTCCATAGCCATAGCAAATCTTTGCATTTTTATCTGATATCTTTTAAGATAATTCTGTTACAACTTGAAAAGGAGAACAGGATGGAAACATATACACTTTCAAATGGCGTTACGATTCCTAAAATTGGTTTTGGGACTTGGCAGATTCCAGAAGGGGAAGAAGCCTACAATAGCGTTAGTTTCGCACTTAAGGCGGGTTACACACATATCGATACAGCACAAATCTACGGTAACGAGGTCTCTGTAGGTAAGGCGATTGCTGATAGTGATGTGGCTCGTGAGGATATTTTCCTAACGACTAAACTCTGGAATGACAAGCACGATTACGAATTGGCTAAGGCCTCTATCGACGAGTCTCTTGAAAGACTAGGTGTGGATTATTTGGATCTTTTGCTCATCCACTGGCCTAATCCAAAGGCTCTTCGTGAGAATGATGCTTGGAAGGTTGGCAATGCAGGTGCTTGGAAGGCAATGGAAGAAGCCTACAAAGATGGTAAGGTGCGTGCTATCGGTGTGTCTAACTTTATGCAGCATCACCTTGATGCTCTCCTTGAAACGGCTGAAATTGTGCCACATGTCAATCAAATTCTCTTGGCTCCAGGTTGTTCCCAAGAAGATTTGGTTGCCTATTGC
>DBFVHV010000214.1:0-5589 GCA_048524165.1 Streptococcus sp. | reverse complement strand
CCAGCTGATGGTTGGAAATGTCGAAAACCTTCCCTACCAAAATCATTATTTTGATCTTGTCTTTGCCATTCAGACCCATATTTTCTGGAAAGATTTAAAACAAAGCTTTCAGGAAATCTATCGAGTCATGTCCAATCATTCTACTCTGATTATTGCTTCCGAAAAAGAAAAAATTAAGTATCATATGACAGATTATGGAACAAGTTCTGAATTGTGTCAGTTATTAACAAGTATTGGCTTTTCAAAGATTGAAGAAAGGCAAAATCACAAATGGGTTTTGTATATTGTTATTAAAAGCAATTAGGAAATTGATAGACAAATTCCCACTAGACTAAAAAAAAGCGCCCCCCTTAGCAAAACGAAAAGAGAAGACTAATTTAGTCTTCTCTTTTCGTTTTTTACCTAAAGTCTATCTATTAGTTGACAGTTTCAACTGTTTAACTTTCATTCCACTAGAAAATAAGGAGATAAGGATCTTCAAGATAAGATATAACTTGTGCTAAAAATTCAGCTGCTGGAAGGCCATCGATGATTTGATGGTCGAAGCTCAGACTCAATGGAAGATAGTCTTTTTGAACAACCTCTCCCTCCTCATTAAATGCTAAAGCTTGTTGGATTGCTCCTACTCCAAGAATTGCCACCTCTGGGGAGTTAAGGATTGGTGTGAAGTATTCTACACCTGGCCCCCCTAGGTTCGTAATTGAGAAAGTAGAACCACTATATAGGTCAGATGGAAGTGTACCTTTTCGAGCTTGATTAGTCAGAGTCTTAATGCTTTGACCAAGATCTGCTAAAGTCATACGGTCTGCGTCTTGAATCACAGGAACAACCAAACCATCATCCAAAGCTGTTGCCATACCAATATGAATGCGTTCTTGAATCTGATGAATGCCGCCACCATACCAAGCATTCAAAGCTGGAAAATCTCTCAAAGCTTTGGTTACTGCTTTAGTTAATAGAGTTGTGATACCTAGTTCACCATTTTCAAGTGGAGTATGGACCTTGGCCTTAAGTTCTTTACGGAATTTCAAAAGCTCAGTCAAATCAGCCTTACGATGGAGTGTCACTTGAGCAGAAGAATGAAGACTGCTCATCATACGTTCGGCAATGATCTTACGCATGCCTTGGAGTCCCTCACCGTATTGGCCTGAGGTCATATCTTGTGGTAGAGGTTCAACGACCTTATCAACAACAAGACTTGGTTGGTAAGCTTCTACATCACGTCTTGTAATACGACCATTTCCACCTGTCCCTTTAATAAGGGAGATATCATAGCCTTTCTCAGCAGCCATCTTACGAGCCACCGGTGTAATGAAAATGCGTTCCCCACCAGTACGAGCTATAGGTGCTGTAGTAGATTTAGGACTAGACGGTGTTGAATCTTTAGCGACTTCAGTTGGAGCTTCCTCTTGTGCAGGAGCTTCTTGGGTTCCTACATTTTCTCCTTCCTGACCAACCCATCCAACGACTTCCTTACATTTAACTGTAGCACCCTCACCATGCACAATGTCTAGAACAACCCCAGAAGCAGGGGATTCGACTTCACTAGTCAATTTTTCAGAACTAATTTCCAATAAAGGCTGACCACTTGTTACTGTATCACCAACTTGGACCAACCACTTTTGAATGAGTCCTTCAGTCATGGTTAGGCCGAGCTTGGGCATTAAAATTTCTGTTGCCATAAGCGCCCTCCTATCCTTTCAAGTCCTGAATCAATTCATCAGCTACTTTCAAAACCTTATCCGCATCAGGGATATAGGCTTGTTCTAAGTTTGTCGCAAATGGAACAGGAGTATTTGGAGCACAAACACATTTCACTGGTCCATCAAGATAATCAAAAGCTTTATCTGAAACTACAGATGCAATATCAGTTGCAGTATTGTTATGTGGATTTGCCTCATCCACAATAATCAAACGTCCAGTCTTCTTGACTGAATTTAAAACTGTTTCTTCATCCCATGGAGCAACTGTACGAAGATCGATTACTTCTACAGAAATGTTGTCTTTTGCTAAACGGTCTGCGACTTCATAAGCTACATATAGCATCTTACCAATTGTTACTATTGTTAGGTCCTTACCTTCTCTACGGACAGCAGCTTTACCAATTGGTACAGTATAGTATTCTTCCGGCACTTCCCCTTTTAATCCATATAAAGTCTTGTCCTCAGAAAAGATGACAACATTATCATCCTCTATTGATGCTAGGAGTAATCCTTTAGCATCATAAGGAGTAGCAGGAACGACCACCTTAATTCCAGGAATTGATCCAAACAAGCCGTAATAAGACCCAGAGTGTTGCGCAGCGGCTGATGCTCCTGCACCATGCATAGTACGAACAACCATCGGAACTTTAGCTTTACCACCAAACATGTAACGCATCTTAGAAGCCTGTCCTAATAGAGCATCAAAACAGAATCCAATAAAATCATTAAACATCAACTCTGGTACAGGTCTTAGTCCCGTAAGCGCCATCCCCACAGAAGCTGATAGATAGCCATGTTCAGAAATCGGAGTATCAATAACACGTTCCCTGCCATATTTCGGCATCAATCCTCGTGTGATACCCATGACACCGCCCCAGGCATCCTCGTTATTATTTTCTAAGTGTTCAACATTAACACCACCTGAGATATCCTCTCCTAGGAGAACAACTCGCTCGTCTCTTTCCATGGCTTGATCGAGCCCTTCATTGATGGCTTTCATAAATAATGTTTCTCTAGTCATTATGAATCCTCCTCAATCAGTCTGCAAATACGTCTTCATAGAGAGCTTCTTCTTTTGGAATTGGGCTCTCTTGAGCAAAGTGGATTGCATCTTCAACATCTTTTTGTGATTGGGCAACAATCTCATCCAATTCATCTTGGCTAAGAATACCCTTTTCAGTTACCAGGTCACGAAATACTTCCAAAGCATCTACATCTGCCCATTCTTTTTCGATTCCATCTGGTGCTTTGTATTTTTGTTCATCGCCTTCAAAGTGACCATGGTTACGATAAGTAATAGCTTCAATTAACGTTGGACCATCTCCACGACGCGCACGTTCAATGGCCTCTTTAGCCACTTGATAAACAGCAAATAAGTCCTTACCATTAACGCGAACTCCAGGCATATTGTAAGCTTGTGCACGTTCAGCAATTGTTGGAGAACCTGATGAATACCATTGTGGTGTTGATTCTGCAAAAAGGTTGTTTTCATTTACAAATACCACAGGTAGATTCCAAATAGAGGCCATGTTTAAGCACTCATGAAAATTACCTTCATTGGCAGCACCATCACCAAAGAAACAAACCGCAACATCATCCGTTTTTAGATATTTGTTTCGCATAGCAGCACCAGTAGCAAGACCAAAGCCCCCACCTACCATACCGTTAGCACCAAGTATTCCTTTATCCAAGTCAGCGATATGCATAGAACCGCCCTTACCTTTACCAAGTCCTGTAGACTTACCAAAGATTTCAGCCATCATTTTTTTAAGGTCTCCACCTTTAGCCACACAGTGTCCGTGTCCTCGGTGCGTACTAGTAATGTAGTCTTTATCAGTCAGGTTAGCACATACCCCAGTCGCAATAGCTTCCTCACCTGAGTAAAGGTGAACAAATCCTGGAATTTGACCGATTGAAAAGAAATGCCGTGCATTTTCTTCAAAATTTCGAATATCCCACATAGTCTTATACATGGATTTAGCGTCTTCTTTTGATACATTTTCCAAACCAAGATCATGGGCAGTTTGAACCTTAACTTCTTCTTTGGTTAAGATTTGTCCTTGATGTTTTTCTTTCATTAGTGCTTGTGGCAATTCTTGATAATGTGTCATATTGTTTCCTCCTTCTATAGAGAGTTTTATAAAAAACAAATGTTATAGACATATATATAGATTTGAAAAAATGAGAATAACTAGGCTAAACCTCCCCATCTAACTTAGGACCTTAAAATCAGTCTTGCAACTTCCTGAACCAACTCAGAAATTGTTGGATGTGCAAAAATCGTCTTATCAAGCTGATCTAGTGTTCCTTCAGCCTCTTTCAAAACAATCAAAGACTGTAGAATATCCGTTGCATGTGAACCAACTATAACGGCACCTAACAGTAGGTGGTAGCGTTTTTCAGAGACAATTTTGACAAAGCCTGCTGCCGAATTAGACGCGATTGCTCGACCATTATAAACATAAGGAAGCTGACCAACTGATACATCATATCCTTGCTTTGCTGTCTCCTCTTCGGACAAGCCAAAGGAAGCAATCTCTGGCGTTGTAAAGAGCGACCGTGGAACACTTGAATTATCCACAGGTTCCTCAGCCTGACCACAAATGGCTCGAACAGCTTTAATCCCCTCACTACTAGCAACATGGGCTAACATATATCCAGGAATTAAATCTCCAATCGCATACACACCTGGTTGGGATGACTCGTAATAACTATCAACCTTAATAAAACCTTTTTCAGTCAGCTTCAACCCCATCTTTTGAGCTAATTCAATATTTGGCTTGCGCCCTGTTGCAACAAGTAGTTTGTCATAGGAGTAATATTGACCATCTGCTAGAATTACAGCATTTTCTTGAACCCTATCTATGGTAACTCCTTCCAGTATGCTAATTTCAAGTTGTTCTATCTTTTCTCTAATAATGGAACGTGCTTCAGGATCTTCTGTTGCTAAAATTGTTGGAGCAACCTCTATTACAGTCACATCAACACCAAGCGGAGCCATGGCAAAAGCTAACTCAATGGAAATAATACCTCCACCAATTATAACCAAACGTTGAGGAAGTTCCTTAAGGTTGAAAAAGCTATCTGTTGTCAAATAGTCAACATCGTTAATGCCAGGAATAGGAGGAATAAAAGGATGACTCCCCGTCGCTAAAATAACAGACTTACCTGAAATTCTTTCACCATTGACTTGGAAGGTTTTATCAGAAATATAAGCTGCCTCACCTTCAATATAGGTAATTCCTAATTGTTTAAAACTCGATTGAATGCCAGACTGTAGTGTCGCTACTACTTGATCTTTGCGAGCGACAAGTTTTGAAAAATCAAGATAATCATTTGAAACTGTTACTCCATACTGAGAGACTTCTTTTCCAGCTAATAGCCAATGAGCATGTTCGAGATAGGCTTTGGATGGGATACAGCCAACGTTCAAACAGGTGCCACCTATAGCTTTCTTTTCAATGACAGTTACCTTTTTACCTAAACGGGCAGCCTCCTCAGCAGCAACATAACCACCAGGACCTGCCCCAATAATGAGAATATCACAATGAGTCAAAACAATACTCCTTTCTAGAATTGAAGTAGGATGTTAGCCGAACCACTTCAAGTAGGATAAAAACTCGGAGACATTTTTTGGAAGCGTTTTCTATATTTTAATTATAAAACTAATACTTATGAAAATCAAGTAATTCACTGAAAATGTGATGTTTTTGTAGTGAAAACATTCACAAATAATGCAAACGTTTGCCATTCTCTAGTCGATATAACGTTAGTACTTATACTTTGCTGATTTTTACAGAGACTAGATAAATACCAATCTCCCCCAATCATTAAATAATTCTTCAAAATGTTATAAAAAACACTCTAGTGTCTATAGCTTGGATAA
>DBFVHV010000213.1:0-18877 GCA_048524165.1 Streptococcus sp. | reverse complement strand
TGGTCACGCTATTAGCAAAACGTGTCAAATAAATTCCTTCTTCAACGGCAGAGTCTCCACCACCAACAACCAAGAGGTCTTGATTACGGAAAAAGGCACCATCACACACCGCACAGTAAGATACACCACGGCTGTTGTACTCTTCTTCACCAGCAACGCCAATGTGGCGGTGTTTGGCACCCGTCGCAATGATAACTGTCTTTGTTTGGTACTCCTCGTCACCAGTTTTGACAACTTTATAGTCACCCTTGTCTTCAATACCAGACACGATACCATAAAGATTTTCAACGCCCAATTTTTCCAAGGGTTCAAACATCTTCATGGACAATTCTGGACCAGAAATACTTTCAAAACCTGGGTAATTTTCAATATCAGATGTGTTATTCATCTGTCCACCAGGAGCACCTTGCTCCAAAGTTGCCACTTTAAGGTTGGCACGGGCTGCATAAAGTGCTGCAGTCATCCCTGCAGGACCAGCTCCAATAACAATTGTATCGTACATGAGTAACTCCTTACATGATTTTCTTGTAGAGATATCTTACACCTAATGTGCCAACAAAGCTAGCATTATGCATTCAGTACGATAAGAATCGCCATAAAAGCAAATGCCAAAACTGGAATCGATACCATCGACATCATAATAGCATCATAGAGGGCACCTTGACGCTCCTTAACGGTTTTGTCTAAACGATGTAGGGCACGCCATCCAAGCCAAATGGCACCAATCACCAAGCAAACAAAGAAAGCAATCACAAGGCCTAAGAGATAAAATTTAAAAATATTTAATAACATAAATCATCCTAAAGTGAGAAATAGAAAAGGCAGAGACAACACTCTCCAACCTCTGAATCCGAATAGTAATAACTGCGCGGTGTAGTATCTGATTGGACTATAGTCGCCTTTGAAGTATTCAAAAGTTCCTAATCATCCTTGTGGGACTTTGACTATGAACTAGAAATCTAGTCCTATCCCATCACCTTTTCTATTGTAACAAAAATCCCATCTTAAAGATATTGTTTTGAATAAGAAGCGAAAAATTCTTTTGTTCGCTCTTCTTTTGGATGGTTAAAGATTTCATCGGGTGTTCCTTGTTCAAGGATATGACCCTTTTCAAGGAAAAGCACCTTGTCAGCCACTTGATAAACAAAGTTCATGTCGTGACTGACCAAAATCATGGTTTGACCCGACTTAGCCGCATCTGCGATTGATTTTTCAACCTCACCAACCAACTCAGGGTCAAGAGCAGATGTTGGTTCGTCAAGCAAGAGCACATCAGGCTTCATAGCAAGGGCACGGGCCAAGGCCACACGTTGCTTTTGACCACCTGACAAATGACGTGGGTAGTGATTTTCACGATTAGAAAGCCCAACCTTAGCGAGCTCTTCTTTCGCAATCTTGGTTGCTTCTTCGTCAGAAAGTTTCTTAACAATCTTAAGACCTTCCTTAACATTATCCAAGGCTGTACGACGTTCAAAAAGGTTAAACTGTTGGAAAACCATGGCCAACTTACGGCGAAGGGTAAGGATTTGCTCCTTGGTAATTGTTTCGAAATCCACCTTAAAATCATCAATGGCAATAGTACCAGAATCAGGCTGTTCCAAATAGTTCAAGCTACGAAGGATAGTCGACTTCCCAGCACCAGAGGCACCAACAAGAGCCACAACTTCACCTTTTTCAATGTCAATATCAATGCCATCAAGAACCTTTTGTCCTGAAAATTCCTTGGTCAAATTTTTGATACTAATCATTAGCGGTCACCTCCAATGCCAGAAATGTCAGTCGCTTCAGGAGCCTTAATGGCCATATGATTTTCAACTGAACGACCGATGTTCTCAATCAAGATTGAGATTACCCAGTATATAAGAGCTACTGAAATATAACGTTCAAAGTAACGGTAGTCAGCACCACCTAGGATTTGAGCCTGCGCATACATTTCGACGATACCTGCACTAAAGGCAAGTGATGTCCCCTTAGTCAAACCAATCAAACTGTTAATCAAACTTGGTGTCGCAATAACAGCCGCATTTGGGATAATGACACGACGGTAAACCTGTGCTGATGTCATCCCAAGAGAACGAGCAGCTTCAATTTCCCCAGCATCCACAGCTTGAATCGCCGCACGGATGGTTTCACTCATGTAAGCCGCTTCGTTGAAGGCAAAGGCTGTAATAGCGAAGATAGCCGGCGGAATCTCATTAATATTCCAATCTAAGCCGAACTCACCATTCAAGTAACGAAGGAAGAGTGGAATACCATAGTAGGTCAACATGAGTTGGACAAGAATTGGTGTCCCCCGCAAGAAACTCACAAAAACGGCTTGAATCGGATAAAGGATACGTACTCGGTTAATCTTAACCACCGCAAAGACGAGGGCCAAAATCAATCCAAAGAAGGCACCTGCAATGGTCAAGCCCAAGGTTAAAGGCAAGCGTTCCACAATCTGAGGAACTGCATCGAAGACAGCCTTCCATGAGAAGAGCTTACCAGCCGGCATCCAAGATGAGATTGCTTTGAAGACAATTGTAACCAATTGCAAAATATAACCCCAAAGGATTTCCCCTAACCATGATACGGGAATAGCCAAAGCAACGGCAACTACCAAACCAATGATAACTTGGAGATACCAAGGTGACCGATTAAATGCTTCTATACTCTTTTTCACAATGTTACCCTTTCTATCTAAAAAAGTAGGTTAGCCAAGCGCTAACCATCTTTGTTTCTTATATGAATTCTATAGTATTCATTTTAGCACGACTCAGAAAGTCTGTGAAATAGTCTTTTCTTATCATTGTGATAAGGAAATCATATCACTGATAATTCTGCTTTATTAACGTCAAAAAGCTGAGACAAGAATCTCAACTTTTCAACTTTTAATCGTCTTTTTTCAAATCACTGACGTAATCGCCACCGAAGTATTCCTTACTAAGTTTGGCAAGGGTTCCATCCTTCTTGAGCTCTTTGATACGCTTATTGACAAAAGTCTTGAGTTCCTTACCTTGCTTATCATTTGAGAATAGAAGGTATTCAAGACCATCAGTCTTCATACCGATATCGTCTTTAATCTTGTTTACGGCCAACTTATAGCCTTGATCTTTAACAATGTACTCAGACGAAATGGCATCATAAAGGATAAAATCAATTTTTCCTTCTTGAATGTGTTGAATACGTGTTGAAAGACCCGTTGTGCTAGAAGCATAGTTGATTGTAATTGGTGTCTTGTCCGCATTGGCGTGGTTCCAATTTTCAAGCAACTGAGCATAGTTAGAGCCAGGAAGCACCTCTGTCGTCTTACCAGACAAATCATCTAGGCTAGTGTACTTGGTGCCCTCAGCACTAGTAATTGCATAGTTAGAACGTGAAATCGGATCTGAGAAACTATATTTCTGCGCACGCTCTTCATTGTAGTTGAAATCATTAGCCGCAATCTGATAACGTCCAGAATCTACCCCTGTCAAGATAGAATCAAAAGGCGTCGTCACAAACTTGACCTCATACTTGTCTGAATCCTTGAAAATAGCCTTGACCAAATCAATATCATACCCCTTGAAATCGTCACCTTTTTTGAAAGTGAAAGGCGCCGTATCAGAGTCCGTCGCAACAGTAATCGTCTGCTTTTCACCAGATGCCTTACCGTCACTCTTGTTTCCACAAGCAGCCAAAGTCAAAACTGACAAGCCAAGAATCCCTAAACCTGCAAGCCATTTTTTCATATCTATAATCCTCGATACTTTCATTAATAGTTAGTGATAACAGTTTACCATCTTCCTCCAAACTCGTCTAATAATAAAAACCTAAGAGGTGATAAATAAAGGTTATAGGGGGTGAGGCTAGAAATAACAGTCTAGAAAAGAGTTGCCACTGATGTGACAACTCTTTTCACCTTTAACTTATTAGATTAAATATTGATTGTCTAGCATTCATGTGAAATACTATCAACCTATCATCCCTATATAATCCTAAGAGGGAGAATAAATAAAAATAATCTATCATCCACACTACTTGTCCTTACTTGATGACTTACTGCTTGAGTCGCTACTGTCTTCAGGTTGATAGTCTGACAAATTCTTATGGATACGTTCGGCGTAAACGGCTCTGCTTCCTGATTCGTCATGATCGACCAAGGCTTCGGCTAGTTCTTTATAATCTGTTACAGAAATAGTCCAGTTACCACCATCATCTTTGGTTAGCTTGAAGGTCTTCTCTAAATTATCAGCACCTGTCAAAGGAGTATAGGACATTTCTTTATCAATATCCTTAAATTGCGTTAAATCACCGTTAAAGTTTTCACCATAAAGGAACTTCGTTGTGAGATCTTTGGCCTTACCCTTTTCATCATCGTTCTTGTCAGCTTGATTCCACTGTTTCAACTTATCAATGTCGTTATCATAGAGGCTCATAAGGAGAGTACGAACGGCAGCTGCGGCTCCATAGGCACTAACAGAGCGTGACGTAAAGGTAACCGTCGCCTCATTTCCCTTAACTTTGACGTCCTTCAGTTTATAGTCCTGAATCATGCCAATCATATTACGGCGTACCTTGAGAAACTTTGAAAGCACTTGAGTTGGTGTCTTAGCATCATAGCCTTCGATGTACTTATAGGTGTAATTTTCTTCAGGAGTGTAGCCTTCCTTCTCAATAGTATCTGCAACCTGTTTTTCAAATACATTCGTTTCGGTCCATGTTTCGTAATTTTCTCCGTAGAGTTTTGAAAAACCGTTACTTGATTTTCCAAGCATGGTTTCAATCAAAATCGTCGCATCAGCCTTGGCACGTTCTGTCGAAGTTGGTTCGGTCTTTTTCTTTTCAGCTGACTTATTTGAAGCACAGGCTACAAGAACCAAGCAGGTTGCTAAAATCAAGCCCAGATAAGTAAAAACTTTTCTCATTACTTTTATTCCCTCATTTCTATTACTTACTAATTAAGATAGCACAGGTCTGATGATTCTTCAAGGTCAACTGGCAAAGGAAAAATCAAAACTCTACTATTATATAATTACGCCAAATCGTCCAAATCTAATTGCCTACCTTCTTGGTCTTCCAAACCTGTCAGCGTAACACCAAGCAGGCGAACACCACTGCTATTTTCCTCCAGTTGATCAAAAATGCTATGGGCAATCCTTTCGATGGTATCAAAATCCTGGGTTGATTTGTCCAAAGTCATACGTTTGGTTAGGGTTGAGAAATCTGAATAGCGAACCTTGATGACAATGACACGACCCACTTTTTTAGCCTTCTGGGCGCTTTCCGCTACCCGTCTAGCATTCTTAGTCAACTCAGCCTTGATGTCATCTTCATTATATAGGAGCTTACCATAGGTTCGCTCACTTCCGATAGATTTACGGACACGATTAGGCTTTACTGGGCTATTGGAAATGCCTCTAGCCTTGCGAAAGAGGTCAAAGCCAAAACGTCCAAAGCGGTCTATTAAGGTTATCTCAGGAATTTTCAAAAGATCGGCACCGGTGTATATATCCATGTCATGAAGACGCTCAACTGACTTTTTACCAACACCATGAAACTTTTCAATAGGTAGCTTTTCCAAAAATTCCTGGGCCTCTTCGGGAAGGACTACCGTCAAACCAGCAGGCTTTTGGAAATCAGAAGCCAGCTTGGCAATGAATTTATTGTAGGAAACGCCTGCCGAACAAGTAAGATGGACTTCTTGCCAGATATCATATTGGATGAGCTTAGCCACCTTAACTGCCGACTTGATCCCAAGTTTATTGGTCGTCACATCGAGATAGGCTTCGTCAATAGACATAGGCTCAACCAAGTCCGTATAGCGTTTAAAAATCTCACGAATTTGCATCCCTACCTCTCGGTAATGGCTATAATTTCCTGAGATAAAGACAGCATTAGGACAACGTTCATAGGCTTCCTTAGAAGACATGGCTGAATGGACACCATATTTTCTAGCCTCATAATTACAAGTTGATACCACACCACGTCCCCCTGTTTTTCTAGGATCATGACCGATAATAACCGGCTTGTCCTTAAGACTGGGGTCATCCCTCATCTCGATCTGAGCAAAAAAGGCGTCCATGTCAATATGAATAATCTTCCGACTGGTATCATTAATTAGAGGGAACTCTAGCATGGCTTCTTGCCTCCTTTCTCAAATTTGTCTCATTGTAAAGCTTCTCACATAAAACTTTGGGCCTACAAAGCATTCTCCCCCTATGATACCAAAATCTATCAAAAAAACAGAAATTTATAATACAGATTTCCAGTTTTTAAAACTGTATTATAAAAGAATGTCTCTAAAAACGCAGTTTTAAAGTTGTGTAAGCGGTTACTGTGTGATAGAATATCCTTAGATAATGTAACAGATTATTTGTTACTAGAATTATAGGAGTACAAACTATGGCAACCGTAAAAACTAACACTGATGTTTTCGAAAAAGCGTGGGAAGGCTTTAAGGGAACTGATTGGAAAGAAAAAGCAAGTGTGTCTCGCTTCGTACAAGCAAACTACACACCATATGATGGTGATGAAAGCTTCCTTGCAGGACCAACTGAACGCTCACTAAAAATTAAAAAAATCGTAGATGAAACTAAAGCAGGATATGAAGCTGAAGGACGCTTCCCAATGGATACTCGTCCAACTTCAATCGCTGACATCCCTGCAGGTTACATTTCAAAAGAAGATGAACTTATCTATGGTATCCAAAATGATGAGCTCTTCAAATTGAACTTTATGCCTAAAGGTGGTATCCGTATGGCGGAAACTGCTTTGAAAGAACACGGTTATGAACCAGATCCAGCTGTACACGAAATTTTCACTAAATACGTAACTACAGTTAATGACGGTATCTTCCGTGCTTACACTTCAAACATCCGTCGTGCTCGTCACGCTCACACAGTTACTGGTCTTCCAGATGCTTACTCACGTGGACGTATCATCGGGGTTTACGCTCGTCTTGCTCTTTACGGTGCTGACTACTTGATGCAAGAAAAATTAAACGACTGGAACTCTATCGAAGAAATCAACGAAGAAACTATTCGTCTTCGTGAAGAAGTTAACCTTCAATACCAAGCACTTCAAGATGTTGTTCGCCTTGGTGACCTTTACGGTGTAGATGTTCGTCGTCCAGCCTTCGATACTAAAGAAGCTATCCAATGGACAAACATTGCTTTCATGGCTGTATGTCGTGTTATCAATGGTGCAGCTACTTCACTTGGTCGTGTGCCAATCGTATTGGATATCTATGCAGAACGTGACCTTGCTCGTGGTACTTACACTGAATCAGAAATCCAAGAATTCGTTGATGATTTCGTTATGAAATTGCGTACAGTTAAGTTTGCTCGTACAAAAGCTTACGACCAATTGTACTCAGGTGACCCAACATTCATCACAACTTCTATGGCTGGTATGGGTGCTGACGGACGTCACCGTGTTACTAAGATGGACTACCGTTTCTTGAACACTCTTGACAACATCGGTAACTCTCCAGAACCAAACTTGACAGTTCTTTGGACTGACAAATTGCCTTACTCATTCCGTCGTTATTGTATGTCAATGTCTCACAAACACTCTTCTATCCAATACGAAGGTGTGACTACTATGGCTAAAGACGGATACGGTGAAATGAGCTGTATCTCATGTTGTGTATCACCACTTGACCCAGAAAACGAAGAACAACGCCACAACATCCAGTACTTCGGTGCTCGTGTTAACGTGCTTAAAGCCCTTCTTACTGGTTTGAACGGTGGTTACGACGATGTTCATAAAGACTACAAAGTATTTGACATCGAGCCAGTCCGTGATGAAGTTCTTGACTTTGACACTGTTAAAGCTAACTTCGAAAAATCTCTTGACTGGTTGACTGACACTTACGTAGATGCCCTTAACATCATCCACTACATGACTGATAAGTACAACTACGAAGCTGTTCAAATGGCCTTCTTGCCAACTAAACAACGTGCTAACATGGGATTCGGTATCTGTGGTTTCGCAAATACTGTTGATACATTGGCAGCTATCAAGTACGCTACAGTTAAACCAATCCGTGACGAAGATGGCTACATCTACGACTACGAAACAATCGGTGAATACCCACGTTGGGGTGAAGATGACCCACGTTCAAACGAGTTGGCAGAATGGTTGATTGAAGCTTACACTACTCGTCTTCGTAGCCACAAACTCTACAAAGATGCAGAAGCTACAGTTTCACTTCTTACAATCACTTCTAACGTTGCTTACTCTAAACAAACTGGTAACTCTCCAGTTCACAAAGGGGTATACCTCAACGAAGATGGTTCAGTGAACTTGTCTAAATTGGAATTCTTCTCACCAGGTGCTAACCCATCTAACAAAGCTAAAGGTGGTTGGTTGCAAAACTTGAACTCACTTGCAAGCCTTGACTTCGGTTATGCAGCTGACGGTATCTCACTTACTACTCAAGTATCACCTCGTGCTCTTGGTAAAACTCGTGACGAACAAGTTGACAACCTCGTAACTATCCTCGACGGATACTTCGAAAATGGTGGACAACACGTTAACTTGAACGTAATGGACTTGTCAGACGTTTACGAAAAGATCATGAGTGGTGAAGATGTTATCGTACGTATCTCTGGATACTGTGTAAACACTAAATACCTCACTCCAGAACAAAAAACTGAATTGACACAACGTGTCTTCCACGAAGTTCTTTCAATGGATGATGCTTTGGGATAAAATGAATAAAGAGCTCGCAATAGCGAGTTCTTTTCTTTTTGTAAAATACTCATTTTCATTATAGTTTTCTAAATAAACTATAATTTATATTTGACTTTCTTTCATATTAGCTATAAAATAAAAGCGTTTCCGTTTGGTTTCTCCAAACACTTCACTCTCAGAAGTACCTCAGAGAAATAACACTCTGTCAGCGTCTGACTGCTAGTATACAAATAACAGGTTAACTAGTAGTCATGACAAAAAATAACAGCCTATAGGGAGGAAAGATGAATAAGAAAAGTTTTAAGCTAATTGGATTATTGTCTCTTATAGCCAGTACCATCCTACTCGTAGCCTGCCAGTCTGAAACTAAAAGTAAAACCTCTAAGTCTCAAGAGGTCCAATGGGGCTATACGGGTATGACTGGTCCTGAACATTGGGGCGACCTTTCTAAAGATTATGAACTCAGCAAGACGGGTAAGGAACAATCTCCCATTAATATCACCGGGGCTGAGGACGTTGATCTTCCAGAACTAAACCTTAATAATCAAGAATCAGAAGCTCATGTTGAGAACAATGGTCACACCATTGAAGTCAGCTTTAAAAGTCCAAAGAATACCCTAACGATTGGTAACGACATTTACAAGTTGCAACAGTTCCATTTTCACGCACCAGCTGAGAATGAAATAGATGGCAAAACCTATCCTCTCGAAGGGCATTTTGTCTACAAGACGGATAATGGAAAAATCACAGTTGTCTCTGTTCTCTATAATTATGGCGATGAAAATCAAGCCTTAAAACAAATATGGGACAAAATGCCTCAGGCATCCAATACTGAAACTGAGCTTTCTCAGGCCATCTCACTTGATGATTTCTATCCTGAAGACAAGGACTACTACAACTTTGAAGGTTCCCTAACAACACCTCCATGTACTGAAGGTGTTAACTGGATTGTCTTCAAGAATCAAGAAACTGTCAGCAAGGAACAAGTGGAGAAGTTCACTCAAACCCTTGGATTTGAAAACAACCGTCCTATCCAAGATACAAACAGCCGAAAAATTAAAGAATAAAACCTATCAAAAGCTTGATGACTAGTCCTCTCATCAAGCTTTTTTTCATTGACGATAGACTATAATCTTTGCTACACTAATCCTATGATTATCAAACATACAAGAGATACACTTTCAGAGACTTATCTAGATGCTGTAGCTATTCGAAACACCATTTTCGTTAAGGGCCAAGGAGTTCCCCGCTCTATCGAGATTGATGCCAATGAAGCCTACTGCATTCACTTTGTCCTCTATGATGACAAGGGCCAGGCTGCAGCAACCGTACGCTTACTACCCAACAAGGACTTGACACAGGTCACTCTCCAACGCATGGCTGTGCTTGATGACTACCAAGGTCAAGGTCTGGGTAGCATCCTCCTAAGAGAGGTTGAAGATTTCGCTCAAGAGCAAGGCTTCCAGACTATTTCTCTCCATGCTCAACTAGGAGCACTTAAGTTCTATCTCAATAATGGCTATCAAGAAGTCGGCCAAATCTTCGAAGAAGCTGGTATCCAACACATTACTGTTGAAAAATCCTTAATAAGTAAAAAAGCTTAAGCAGTAGGTCAACTGCTTAAGCTTTTTCTTTTGTTGAAAATATCGGATAGCCATGCTCGACAGCAAGAACTGCTACATTTTCTCTTTTCTTTAATACCTCTACGATCTTTTTCCAGTATTTCTGCCCTTTAAAAAGAAGGACAAACACTCCCATGTAGACCAAAAAACCAAGAAATTGTTTATAGTCAGGAGAAGATAGTTTTGATTCTAGTTCTAGGAGCTCGAACACTTCTCTCAATAGGACTGTACAGCTGATCATTATAAGACTAAGTCCACTAAAGTATCCTAAACATATAAGCAAATACTCTATTTGAAGCTTCTTGGAACGCTTCTTGTAGACTAACTTATAGTCCTGACCGTACTTGTCAAATACAGGAAAGTGAATATCAAATCCTCTCCTCATATGGATAACTTTTAGATTAGGTTGAGCGCGATAACCAAGGCAATGAATCAATTTGTATAGTATCTCTCTTATCAAGATATAAGAAGAAGCGATTATAGGGGATACTATACAAGAAAATACAAGAGCACCTAAATAGGAGGAATCTTTATCAAATGCCAACAGGCCTACCATCACTCCAAAAACCATACCACAGCCAAAGAGATTACTCCCGTTTAGCAGACAAAAGAGCAGACTGAGAAAGCAAGAGACAAATCTACTTTGTTCAGGTGGCTTAAGCGACCGTTGCATTATGAACTCCTTCTTCATGATTCCAATCAAAACATGGTAATTTTTGATTAACTTGGTGAGCCCTTCGTATAAGCTTCACTTTAGTCTTTATTTCTTTAGAAAAATAGGGTAAAAATACTCCTCTGAGATAACTTTTAAGTTAAAATAACGGACAAAGTACCTTTTCAGATGTATGAGCCATCTTACAGAAAAAATCAAAACACCACATAAGAGCAAGAAGAGTATATAGCCAACTTTTCCTAGGGTGAAGCTATAACCGATTAGAATGACTAAGATGATAAAGAGGTAGAGTCTACCAAGAGTCGCTAGGAAATAAAGAAATTGATGTTCAAGAGAGCGCATATCATATAGTATTTTGTAGGCATCTGTCGTTTTTTCAAAAAAAACTATAGATGACGTTCTACCTCGGTAATCCTCTTCTCCAAAGGGGCGGGCATGGTAACCACAGAAATGAAAAAGTTTAAATAAGATGCCATTCCCCATCCTATAAAATGTCACAACCAAAAGTATGACAGCAATAACTTTTGGAATATCCACCTCTTGCCCGACCTGACCAACACCAAATAGATGCTTCAACCATACAAATGTCACATAAGACAAGACTATCAAACATATCTTCAAAAAGATAAACAAATGTGTCGCTCCGACACTAATCTCACCTTCTAGAGGATTAAAAGATGTCCCTCTTCTATTTTTATTTGTCAGAATGTACCAACTCCTTCTTCATTATCTCAATCAAGGCATCTCTGTCCTTAATCCATTGAGCCCTCTCATCCTTGTAATAGGTACGATTACTGAGGAAAATGGCCGCACGTTGACGAGGGAGGTTGATGAGCACAAAGGTACCTGTATAACCAGTGTGAAGAATCCAATCGCCTTGAAGGTCCCAAGCGATACTGCGCTCCTTCTCGGATTGACTGATATTTTGCGTCAGATTTTTAGCAAAATCATCCTTTAAATAATGGTTAACAAAGATTTCCAAGTCCTTTAGGGTTGAAAAGAGACCTGCTGAACCTGTATGCTCTTTGAGCACTCGAGCCTTGGGATCGTGAACAGTTCCTCCCGGAATTCCCTCAACTGTTGGAACAGCAAGGTCAACTGGACCAAACTGTGTTTCAATCATACCAAAAGGTTGGAAAATTTCGCTGTCAAAGAGCCTGTCCAGTCTTTGTCCAGATAATTTCTCAAGCATCAAGCCCAGGAGAATAAAGTTAATATCGGTATATAAGAAAGGTTTATCTGACTTAACTTTGATGGCATTGATAGCAGCAATCAAGCCTTTTTGGTCTAATTCATCGCGATTTGGAATAAAAGGATCAATTCCGCTACTATGAGAAAGAAGCTGACGAAGGGTTAGCGTCTTGTCTGTTACTTCAGGATAATAGGTGGACAACTTCTCATCCAAATCCAGTTTTCCTGACTGTAAGTAGAAGATACAAAGAGTCCCAACTCCCACCACCTTGGAGACACTAGCTAGATCATAGGTTAAATCTGGAAGTACTGGATTCTTTCCATCCTGAGTACCACAGTAGTACTCTTGCCAATTCTTTCCGTCATAAAGTGCAAGGCTGGCACCCGGGAAGATGTCAGCCTTGATGTAGTCTGTAATTGTTGACAATGTTTGTTTAAAATTAGTCATTATTTTGTTAGCCAAACCTCAATATTACTCATGTCAGTCAGGGCGAGTAGGCTTCCTTTAGTATCTAGATAACTTGAGAACTGTTCCTTTTCAAGTTTCTCATGCAAGGCAACCAAGTCATAGTCTTCAGCTACCTTAAATTCTAGAATTTCCAAATCCCAAGTTTGATCTGGACTTACTTGAAGGTCAGGACCTTCTGCCTTTTCAAAGTGGATAGATAAAGGCAATTCTTCGCCAAACAGATTATCGTAGAAAAAAGCCGCTTGAGCCGTATCAACAACATTCAAGGTCAAAGACTGAACAGTAAAGTCTGAAACTCCTTTGAAATCTTCTTTTTCTTCAACATCTGCGTACTCGACTGTCTTTAGAGTTGATAAATCATCTTCGGCATGCACCAAAATAAGACCATTTTCAGGTGAGATAGTCTCAAAAGCATAACCATTTTCCCCTTGGAAAATAGCCTTAGCTTGATGATCATCACGCGCCAAAAGGTACTCAATCTCAAGTGGATTTGAAACCTTAATGACCACTTTATTAATTTTCTTAGGACCTTCAACTGCACGGCAACGGTAAGCTGGAGACTCCTCAATTACAAAGAGTGAGTTACGATCTGCCCAGTCAGTGAAGACAGCAAGCGCATTTTCCTCAGTCAAAAGCTTAAATCCTAGTGTATTTTGGTAAAAATCGATATTTTCTTGTCTATTATTCACACGAAAAATTGGTGTGTGAAACTTAAAATTCCCTGATTGCGTCATGACACCCTCCATTCTTCTCTATTTTATCCGAAAAGAGTCTGTGTGACAAGGATTTTCCTAAGAAAAAACAGGATTGTAATTTTTTCACATTCTTTCACATAAATTATGAAAATCATTATATTATCTTTACCTTAGGGCTAGCTATTTCCACATTTTAGAGTATAATAGTGACTATGAAAACTTTCGTCAATCATTTGGCGTTTAGACATACCTATCAGGGATTCTTTTTACTGCTGATGATAGCAATCCCAAACCTTGCTTTAGGTATGACAACGTCATATAACAATCAGACTGGGTTGACCTTCACTAGCCTTGAGAGCTGGGGAATTATCGCTGTCAATCTCATTATTTTTTACATTACCTATCTTTGGGCTAAGAGTGAAGGTTTGCTTACTCGCTTTAGACTAGACCGCAAGGATACTAAAGCTATTATCTGGGGCTTTCTTCTTATTTTTCTGATGGGAGTTATTGGGAGCAATCTTATGCTACTGACCCACACCAACTACCATGCAGAACTTCAAAGAACCCTTACGACAACGCCTATCCTCCCAGTAGCCATTAGCATGATGACTACAGCCTTCTTGCAAGAACTACTCTTTCGCAAGTGGATTTTCACTTGGTTGGCCCCTTATTCGACGGTTGCTGTTTTAGTGAGTACCGGTCTCTTTTGTCTATTTCACATGCCCACAAACCTTGCCCACCTCTTCCTCTATATTGGAATGGGGTTGGCTCTCTCTATGGTCTACCAAAAAAGAGAAAAGCTATCAGCGACTATCTCACTTCATATCCTATGGAATCTTTTCACCTTAGGTGCTACCATTCTAGTAATGACTACTCCCATGTAACTGAGAAAACTTTCTCAGTTTTTGTTACGTTCAAAATTTTAAGCATAAAAAAATCTGAAGCTAAACTTCAGATTTTTTGTATTGATTAAAGGTAGAGAGCTTTGAACAAGTATACTGCCAAAAGTCCTGCAAGGATTGGCGCCACAACTGGAACCCAAGCATACCACCATTTAGAATCACCTTTGTGCTCACCAAGAACTGATGTTGGCAAGAGGTGGTGAAGAAGACGTGGCATCAAGTCACGAGCTGGGTTAAGGGCTGGTCCAGTAGGTCCACCGAATGAAAGAACCAAAGCGGCAACCAAGAAACCAACACCGATGTGAGCTGTTTCAAGCGATCCGTGGAACTGTCCTTCAACCATTTCTTTAGCATATCCAACAGCAAGAGCTTGTTGTGCAATCTTGTGACCAAAGTAGTTGTTTGTCAAGGCAAGCGCACCAAAGAAGAGGAGGAATGATCCTGCAAACTCATTTACAAAACCGTTAGCCCAGGCACGATTACGATTTTCTGGAGTGTCATCATGATCGTCAACTGCTGAGATAGTTGAGAAGGTACCAAGAATATTGTTTGGATTCTCAGTTTGTACATAGTAAGGTTGGTGAACCCAAACCACAATGGCTTGACCTACGAAGGCACCGAGAAGTTGCGCAACAAGGTATCCAGGAACGCCTACCCATGAGAACAAGCCAGATGCAGCAAGTCCAAGTGTGAAAGCAGGGTTGATGTGGTTACCAGAAACATCACCAAACATAAGGGCTGGCATCATAACAGCAAAACCATAACCAAGGGCGATTACAATCCAACCAGATTTGTTACCTTTTGTTCCCTTAAGCTCAACGTTAGCAACAGCACCATTACCAAGTGCTACAAGAAAAGCAGTCGCGATAAACTCAGTGAGGTATTTCAAAACCCATTCACTGGTGAACGCTTCTTTTAGAAAATCATTCATTTGTCTCTTTATTTCCTTTCGATTTTACAATAATTTAGACATCTATCATTTTATCAAGTATAATGTCTGATGTAAAGATATTTCTGAAATGTTTACGTATTATTTTTGAGGTTTTTGAATATGAAATTTAACCAGTTTAGTTACATCCCTGTTAGTCCTGAAATGGCTTGTCAGGAACTCCGTTCTTTGGGCTTTGAAGTCTCTCTAGATGCTAGTGCCAAAGCCAATTTTGAATCCTTTGTTCGCAAGCACTTCCTTTTCTTTGAAGATACTGATTTGGCTTTGAAAAATTGGATTGCCGATCCAGAGACAGACCTCCTGTCCTTTTTCCAATCAGACCGTCCTTTGACTGCTGAAGTCTTTGGCTTAGTAGCCCTTCAACTGCTAGGATTTGTCCCTAATGTGGACTTTACCGACAGTGTTGCTTTCCTTGAGAAAATGGCCTTCCCAATTGCTTTTGATGGTAGCCTTAATAACCTCCACCAGTTGTTAGCGACACGCACACAATCTGGCAATACCTTAATTGATCAGTTAGTAGCCCAAGATTTAATCCCAATAAGTAATGACTACGTCTTCTTTAATGGTAAGAGCTTGGCAACATTTGACACTAATCAGCTTCACCGTGAAGTGGTTTATGTCGAAACACCTGTAGATACTGACAAAGATGGTCTGTTAGACTTAGTCAAGGTGACTATCTTACGTCCTAATGTGGACTTCCCAGTTCCAGCCATGATGACCGCAAGCCCTTATCAACAAGGGACTAATGAACCTGCCTCTGATAAACTGACCCACAAGATGGAGGGAGACTTGCTCGTCAAACCAGCTGGTGAGATTTCTCTTAGCCATCCAGAAATTAAAGCACCAGAGGCAGACCTTACGCCTATCAACCCTGTCACAAAGGCTGAGGAGCGTTTTGCTCACACTGATACCTATACACTTAACGATTACATGTTGGCTCGTGGTGTGGCTTCTATCTATGTATCTGGTGTCGGTACTTTCAACTCGGAAGGTTTCATGACCTCTGGAGACTATCAACAAGTTTTGGCCTATAAAGCTGTCATTGACTGGCTCAATGGTCGTGCACGCGCCTTTACTAGTCGTAGCAGACAGCACACAATCACTGCTGATTGGGCTTCTGGTAAGGTGACTACTACTGGACTTTCATACTTGGGTACCATGTCCAACGCCCTTGCTACAACTGGTGTTGACGGTTTGGAGATGGTTATTGCTGAAGCGGGTATTTCTTCTTGGTACGACTACTATCGTGAAAATGGACTCCTCGTTAGTCCTGGAGGCTACCCTGGTGAGGATCTCGATACCTTGACTGAATTCACCTATTCTCGTGCCCTATTAGCTGGAGAATACCTACGCCACCAAAAAGACTACGAGGCCCACCTCAAGGAGCTAAGCACAGCTATTGATCGTAAGCATGGGGACTATAACCAGTTCTGGCATGACCGCAACTATGTGCAATTCGCAGACCGTGTCAAAGCTACTGTAGTCTTTACACACGGTAGCCAGGATTGGAATGTCAAGCCGATTAATGTTTATCAAATGTTCAGATCCCTTCCTGAATCTCTCGAAAAACACCTCTTCTTCCACAATGGTGCCCACGTTTACATGAATGCTTGGCAGTCTATTGACTTCCGAGAAAGCATGAACGCCTTGATTTGTCAGAAACTCCTTGGTTTAGATAATGGCTACACACTGCCTACAGTTATCTGGCAAAATAACCAGTCTGAACAGACCTGGGAAGTTCTCGATAACTTTGGCCATGATAATGGTAAACACATTCAGCTTGGTGAGGTAGAAGCTAGTATCGCTAACCATTATGAAGAGGAAATCTTTGCCAAATACGGTAAGGCTTATCAAATATTTAAGGACGACCTCTTTGTGGATAAAGCCAATGCCATCACTCTAGACTTTGAACTGGACCAAGACATCCAAATCAATGGTCGTGTCCACCTAGAGCTCAAGGTTAAGTCTAACACAAACCGTGGTCTCATTTCGGCCCAAGTTCTAGAAATGGGTGACAAGAAGTATCTCGCACCTATTCCCGCACTCAAACGCATGAATTTAGATAACGGCCGTCTCTTCAAGGAAGAAGCCTTACGTGAATTGCCATTCAAGCAGGCAAAATATCGTGTCATTACCAAAGGACACCTTAACCTGCAAAATCGCAAGAACCTCCTTAGCATTGAGAATGTCACTCCAAATGAATGGATGACTATCGGTTTGGATTTGCAACCAACCATCTACAAACTCAACAAGGGCGACAAGCTACGACTCGTTCTCTATACCACAGACTTTGAGCACACCATTCGTGACAATAGTGACTATGAAGTAACTGTGGACCTAAGCCAAAGTCAGATGACATTGCCTTATTAGTATTTATCGCAAAAATCCCATAGGATGAGAACTCCCATGGGATTTTTTTATTGTGTGGAAATAAACAAGATTTAATCTTCAATTTTTACGATTCATTTTAATGTTATTTAAACAAATGATGTAGCCAAGACAGTGAAATAAGACAAATTCTCAATGAACAACTCAACCTTAAAACCAAGAAATCCTCCCTAATGACATCAATAGCCATAACGAATCGCTAGCAATTTTCGCAACTCTGCCATTCGCTCCTCGATAAAGGGAGACAAGGTTAGCTGGTCTTTTCTGACCACTTCGGATATTTCCAGTGACATCCTGCTTAAGATATAGGGAGTGGCTGAACGAGAGTCTGCAAGTTCCGTTCGGTAGGAGTTCAGGACCTGCTTCAAATCAGCATAATCTGGCTTATCTCCAATAGTTTCAATTACTTCATCGATGATAGCTACTGCTTGTTCTCGTCTCTCTTTGCCTCCTGCAAACCATTTAAGTCCTGTCATTAAGAAAACCTCCTTATTTCTTTTAACTAATTTTTCAATCACATCTTTAGTATAGCACCCTGATAGTCATTTAAAAGCCAGCGTCCCAAAAAATAGCTATAGGTCCTAAATGGTAGCCAAATCCAGATTGGATGCTGACTAGATAGAGGATTTAAAGCTATATT
Source organism: Streptococcus sp. (assembly GCA_048524165.1). GTDB lineage: Bacteria > Bacillota > Bacilli > Lactobacillales > Streptococcaceae > Streptococcus. Next base: position 690 of record DBFVHV010000213.1, on the reverse strand, counting down.
CCCAATGACTACTCCTAAGATTGCTGATAGGAAACGTAACGAACGTAACACAACAGAACTAAATTTTTGTAATATCACCATGGTAATTCCTTTTCTACTTGAGTCATTTACATAAACTACTAGGGCGTTATCTAAAGAATGATTGGCTATTATTCTGAATCTAGCATGGCTAAAGACACGAATCTGTCACTTTCCATGCTGCTTAAAACAAATACATCACTTCTCATTTCTAAAAATCAGCTGACTAAGATCATCAGAGAACGATAAAGAAACATAAAGTGACAAGGTATAAAATAAAAATGTTCTTTCTTGATGCCAGAAAAATGTTATCACACATTGAATACAGACAGCCAAGATAACTTGTAGGATAAATATTATGTATTTTCTAGAAAAAACAGATTGTTCCAATAGTAATCCTCCTTTCATGACATTTTTGAAAACCCAGACACTGTAAGTTTTGTCTATACGATAGAAGAACTTCTTTCAATCCATAGAAATCTCACTCTAATTTTCACATTTTTCATTAATCACTTTCTTATTATAACACTTTTTTGCAAATATCTTCTAAATTGCCTACAGAATAATCAAGCAGATTTGTTTAGTGTTTAAAATATTATTTGCTTGAAGGTAGGCTAGAAAATCACAGAGAATTAATAAAAGCATTAATAGGGCTAACACTATGCGGTCTAT
>DBFVHV010000212.1:0-2332 GCA_048524165.1 Streptococcus sp. | reverse complement strand
TACTACCTTATGAATAAGCCGTCAGGGGTGGTGTCAGCTCGAAAGGACAAGGAACACCAAACAGTCATTGATTTGATTAGGCCAGAGGATCAGCGAGAGGGCCTTTATCCTGTGGGGCGTTTGGATAGAGATACGGAAGGTTTGGTGCTGATTACCAACAATGGTCCCTTGGGCTTTGCCATGCTTCACCCACGCTATCATGTGGCTAAGACATATTATGTTGAGGTTAATGATATTCTGGGACCTGATGCACCTGCATTTTTTGAGTCTGGTGTTGCCTTTGAGGATGGGACTGTTTGTAAATCAGCTCAGCTGGAAGTTTTAAGTTCTGCAAGTGATAAGAGTTGTGCTAAAATCACGATTTCAGAAGGTAAGTTTCATCAAGTAAAAAAGATGTTTTTGGCTTATGGGGTCAAGGTGACCTATCTCAAGCGTATCTCTTTCGGAGAGTTTAAGCTTGATGAAGGGATGGCAGTCGGTTCCTACCGAACTTTGACTGAAGCGGAAAAAACAATCTTGCGTACTTATTTGGGTTAGTAGCCCTATGTGGTAAGGTGAGATAGGAACTTTCAATCAGCTGATAAGCCTATCTTATCACTAGTCTTAATATGACAATACCTATAATGACAGTGTTTTTTAGAGGTATAAGAAATACTTATGGGATACTATAAGTATTTTTGATTTCTCAAGTGTCGCTTCTGGTGGTATGATGGAATCAATTCGATTGAGAGTTTTAAAAAAGGATTGACAATCCAAGACTAATCAGCGAGGGAGGTTCATTATGACAGAAGCATTTTATGATCAATTAGCAAAGACGCGTCATCAGATTCACCAACATCCAGAGGTTTCTGAGGAGGAGCATGAGACGACAGTCTTTTTGAAAGCTTATTTGAAAAATCTAGGTATTGAGCCTTTAAATTATCCCTTGAAGACAGGACTCATCGCTGAGATTGGGTCAGGGCATCCTATTATTGCCTTGCGTGCTGATATTGATGCCCTACCGATTAAGGAAAAGACAGGACTTCCTTATGCCAGCGATAATGGTGCCATGCATGCTTGTGGTCATGATTTTCACCAGACCTCTCTGCTTGGAGCTGCTCATCTTTTAAAAGAAAGAGAAGCAGAGCTTAAGGGGACCGTTCGATTAATTTTTCAACCGGCTGAGGAAAATTTCCAAGGGGCCTACCAGGTCATTGAAGCGGGCGGTATTGAGGGTTTATCAGCTATCATCGGTTATCACAATAATCCTCACTTGAAACCTGGTCAGATTGGTCTTCGTTCAGGTGCTATTATGGCAGGCGTGGAGCAGTTTAGGGTTGATGTCAAGGGTGTTTCGTCCCATGCGGCCCGTCCTGATTTGGGTGTGGATACGGTCTTGGTTACTACGACTATCATTAATAATTTACAGCAAATTGTGGCTCGGACGGTATCGCCCTTTGAATCAGCTGTATTGTCAGTCACTCATATTGAAGTTGGAAATACTTGGAATGTTCTTCCGGCAGCCGGCTTTTTCGAAGGAACGATTCGAACCTTTGAGCCTAAGGTTCGGGAAGATGTCATTGCTCGCTTTGAAAAGGTTGTTCAGGCGACAGCAGACCAGTTTGGTGCTGAGGTAGAGATAAGCTGGGGCAATTCACCTTACGTGACCTACAATGACCATACTCTCACACCGCTCATCTTTGAAAATTCTAAAGCCTTCGCAGAAGTGATTGAAACACTGCCATCAACAGGTGGAGAAGACTTTGCGGCTTATCAAAAGGAAGTACCAGGAGTCTTTGCCTTTATCGGCTCTAATGGTGAGGAGGCTGCCCCAGACTGGCATCATGATGATTTCCTTGTGAAAGATGAGGCCTTGCCTGTAGCTGTTAATTACTATGTGGAAAACGCTCTTTTCCTCCTTGATTATTTTAAGGAGCAAGACAACTGACTATTCCCTTAATGGGAATCACTAGTAATGAAAAAACTGTTACGGAAGGAAGTCCAATCATCCAGAGTTTCTCTTGGGCCACAAGGAATTAGCAGACCAAGGACTCTTTGATTATTTTGTTAAGGGTTTTTCATGAAGCTTAAGGATTTTAAAGTGGTGCTGCTTTTGAAAATAAAAAGGAGGATGTGCTTAAGGAAAAATATTCTTTTGATCATTTAGTTTACAACTTAAGAGCCCAGCCAATCGGCTGGGCTCTTTTGTGGATTGTTTAGATAGTTATGGGAGTATGGTTCTAAGGTCTTAAAATATCAGAGATTTTTTTCTCTTGATTTTTTTTTTGATTTCAGTTAAAATGAAAGCGTTATCATTACAAAAAAGATAGATAGGAAGTGGTTAAGCGATTTA
>DBFVHV010000211.1:0-4946 GCA_048524165.1 Streptococcus sp. | reverse complement strand
TATTTTTTTAGATAATATAAGCATATTATAACATATACGGAGGATAGTCTCATGGCTAAAAAACATTCATTTGCTAAAGGTGTCGCTACTGGCGTTCTCGGAACTGCTGCTACTGTAGCAGGAGCTGTTTTCGCAGTTAAGAAAACAATCATCGAACCAGAAGAAAAGAAATTGGCTTTCATCGAAGAAAACCGTAAAAAAGCAGCTCGCCGTCGTGTAAGCCGCTAATAGTTATGGCCAGGGAAACCTGGTTTTTTTTCTGTATTTCTTTCCCTTTTAGCTATGACTAAGAACGGAGCCAAACATCAAAAGATTCCAAAGAACCTGTAAAACCAGAAACAAAAACACATCACTCCTCATATTCCCAATCATCTAAGAATAGCTCGTCTCATAAGAAAACTACCACCAACTCTTCGACAGCTACCTCGACGGATGATAAAACAAGGAATTCTAAAGAGGAGGATAAGGACCAAGCATCTTCTCCTTCTCAACAATCAAGTCAGAAGCAAAATGGCAATACGCCTCCTCATCAAGAAGGCTCTCAAGAAGAACCAAATTCCTTTGAAGGGGGACGAGGTTGGGGCGGTCCAGGAGATGGTTCATATGCTATTACTGAAGGCGGTCGTGGTTGGGGCGGTCCAGAAGACGGATCATATGTCACTAACAGCGATGGAGAACGTGTTCAATCTAGTTCATCCAATGAAATCAATGATTGGAGCACTAATGCTGATAACAGTACTTACGAGTATCCACAATCTTCATCAAGCGCTAACTCAAGTTTAACTGTAAATTAAATCAAAAAATTGCTCAGGATCATCGAGTATTCAGGAGATAACCCCGATTAGAAACTAAATCTAACTGGGGTTTTTTAGTCTTGAATATACAATATAAGTGCACAATTCAAGGTATTAGAAAACACCTACTCGTAATAGGTGTCAAACAACTTTAAATAAAAATTGAGGCAGAATGTGGACAAAATGCTTTAAAACCGCATGGTTAAAGGCTTAAAAATGTCCCCTGCCGGAATCGAACCAGCAACGACTCCTTAGGAGGGAGTTGTTATATCCATTTAACTAAGAGGACTTATGAAAAAATCTGCCACGAGGACAGATTTTTTATGTGAAATCTGTAAATTATTTACGGATTTCTTTGATACGTGCAGCTTTACCTTGCAAAGCACGCAAGTAGTAAAGTTTAGCACGGCGGACTTTACCGTAGCGTACAACTTCAATCTTTTCAACACGTGGAGTGTGGATTGGGAAAGTACGTTCAACACCGATACCGCTTGAGATTTTACGAACTGTGTACATTTCTGAGATCCCTTGACCTTTGCGTGAAATAACTACACCTTCAAAGATCTGGATACGTTCGCGAGTTCCTTCGACAACTTTCGCGTGAACGCGAACAGTGTCACCAGGACGGAATGATGGGATGTCAGTACGAAGTTGACCTTCTGTCAAACTTTGGATCAATGGATTCATTTTTATATACTCCTATCTTACTAATCTTAAGAGCAACCTCTGTGTCTCAGCGGATTAGCCGTTATTTTTGTGTGTCCATTACACACTCTTAGTATCTTATCAAAAAATTATCAGAATGTCTAGTATATTATTGCATTTCTAGCATTTTTTGTTGACCATAAATACTTATCTTATGATTTATAAGATAAGCAAAGGCCATGACAATCGCATAAGGGATTGCATTAGCGGGACCAAAGACCTCTACACCAATAAAAATCGGTGCTAATAGAGTATTGGTGCTACTACCAAAGACCGACAAATAACCAAGACCTGCTACAAGAGGGATAGGAAGACCAAGAACGGGTGCTAGCACAGCCCCAAGACTTGCTCCTATGGCAAACAAGGGTGTTACTTCTCCTCCTTGGAAACCAAGAGATAGAGTGAAGACTGTCAAGAGTAATTTCAAGAGCCAATCCAATGGGTAGATAGTACCACCATCAACACTTAAAGCAATCAAATTTGTTCCAAGTCCTGTGTAGCGCCCCTTCCACAAAAGCAAAAGAAGACAGGTCAATACGACACTTCCTAAAAGAACACGATAGTAAGGATTTGGAAGAATAATCGCAACCTTCTTTTTAGCCAATGACAATAGATAGGCAAAAAGGTTTCCAGCCAAACCAAAGGTCAGACCTAAAAGAGCTAATTTAATGAAAGTTTCAAGATCTATCGCCAGACTATCAGCCACAAAATGGCTAAATTTTTCGAGACCTAAGAGGTGACTGGTAGTACTAGCAACAAACGAAGCTATTAGAGTCGGTATCAAGACTGGAAGGCTTAACTGACCTAAAGTCAAAACTTCGAGGGCAAAAAAAGTCGCAGCAATTGGTGTTTGGAAGAGACCTCCAAAACCAGCAGCCATCCCCATGGTCAAGCAAAGTCGTGAGGCATTAGGTATCTTAAAGTAGCGACTAAAGGCATGGGAAACTGTGGCACCAAGTTGCACTGCTACCCCTTCACGACCTGCCGAACCTCCAAAAAGATGGGTCAGCCACGTTGTCACTGTCACAAGTGGGATTAATCTTAAAGGTACTTGATCCTCTTCATTATGACCTACTTTAAAAATTAAACCCATCCCTTGTGATGCTTTACCTGCAAACCTTTGGTATAGGTAAACAATCAAAAGACCAGCTAAAGGAAGTGCGGGGACCAGATAAAAGAGATGGTGGTCCCGATATTCTGAAAGTCCTATGAGAACACGACCAAAAATAGCATCAATCAGTCCAACTATCACTCCTAGAAAGACAGCATAGAGACTTAAAATCACTAAATTGGAGTATGAGAGACCCTGACTCTCACTTAATTGTCTAACTTTCATCTTAATAACCTACTTTCCTTCAAGCTTGCCTGCTTGATAAGTGCGTGAATGTTTCATAATATCTGCAAAGCTAGCTACGATAGGCTCTTGGTACTCTGGATTTGCGACACTCGCTGCTACTTTATCTAGCAAGGCTTGCTCACGCTCAGGATCATAGATCGCCTTTCCAGTGCGCTGTTTAAAAGCACTAACTCGAGTTACTAATTTCATACGTTCTTCCAACAAGGCCACAATCTCATTATCAACTGTGTCAATCTGTTGGCGACTCTCATTTAAGTCCATACTGACCTCCTTTTTTCTCTTCATTATAACAAAAATGACCTGAGGACAAAAGAGCCTCAAGCCATTGAATTGCTTATAAAAAGAGTTTTCTTACCTGACTGATATTACTTTCATTAACAACCAAATATAAGGTTGCTCCTGCTTTTAGACGTGTGTCTCCATGAACAACCTCAGACTGGTCTTGAAAAATCTGAGTGGAAATCAAAACCCCGTCAGGTAAGGCTAAATCCTTAACCAATCGACCAGCTAAACTATCTGTAACTGGTAAATCAATCATCGTCGGTATATTATCAACTTGCTTTGGTTCGTGAGCAATCAGATTGTGAAGCATGGCTTCATAGACGGGTTCTCCTCCCATGAAATCCATGACAAGATAGGCAATCAGGGTCACAACTCCGATTGTCATCAATTGGTGAAGGTCACCCACCATCTCAGTCACTAAAATCATAGCAGTTAGCGGTGCCTTAGATACCGCACCGAAATAACCAGCCATACCAAGAATGATAAAAATAGGGAACTGACTGACTTGTAAGAATCCTAGATTTTCAAAAGCTGCGGCAAAAACGCTACCAGAGAGAGCACCAAGAGTCAAAATCGGAAGGAAAATACCACCAGGAAAACCAGACCCAAATGACAACATACTCCAAATAAAGCGAATAGCCAAATAAAGGGCAGCCACAGTTAGAGCAGGATGTAAACCATTTAGGGCAAGAATCAATTCATTCCCACCACCTAAAAGATATGGAAAATAAAGGCCTATAGGAATGATAAACAGAACTGCCAAAAGGCCATGAAAATGAGATGGTAAGTGGAAGATTTTCCCTAACCCTTGGTAGACCTTACCAATACGTAAGACTACCCACTCATAACCATATCCAAGCACACCTAGAAAAATCCCCAAGACAATAAGAATCCAATAATCTTTCAAAGGAAATACGGGTAATTTTTCTGTCATAGCAAGAACCGGTACCTGACCAAAGATTCGTAAGGAAACAGCATTAGCCACTAAAGATGCCGTTAAAGCTGTCACCCAAACATGACGCGAGAAATGATGATAAACTTCTTCGACGACAAACAAAAGACCGGCAATCGGGGCATTAAAGGCAGCCGATAACCCTGCTGCCGCTCCTGCAGCAATCAAGACACGCTTCTCACGTGCAGAGAGCTTAAGTCCCTTGGCTAATCCCTTAGCAGTCATGGCACCTAGTTGAATACTAGGGCCCTCACGTCCCAGCATAAGTCCCATTGAAATCCCAAGAACTCCACCTAGGAACTTACGCCATAATACTGACCACCAAGACGGATGTAAGAGCCCCATCAGTTCCCCTTCAACATGGGGAATTCCTGAGCCCTTGATGTCTTTTTCCTGCTTAATAAGGTAACCAATAAAAAGTGCAATCAAGAGATTAACCAGGACAATTCCCAAAATCAGAAGTGGGTTATGAAGGGCATCTTTGTATATAGCTACAGAAAATGCGGCCCCTTTGGCAATTAACCAGCGAAAAAGGCTGACCACTGCTCCTGCCGTTACTCCAACTAAAACTCCTCGCCAAACAGACCAAAGGAGATGCAGAGATTGGGTCCTAAAATCTCTTTCTATTTCATTCATAAAAACTCCATTTTTGACTACAATAAAAGCAGACTTTACTCTGCTTTTTTTATGCTAATGCTTCTGAAACTTTTTCAGCGAAAGCTTCGAGGTTCTCGATATCTTCATCTTCAGCAGAAAGGTCAACTTTGACACTGTCCGCACCTTTGGTCGCACCTGTAAAAGTAAATTGATTTTCAAATTCATCTACTGAATGACAGAAATAATCGTAGAAGGTATC
>DBFVHV010000210.1:0-2526 GCA_048524165.1 Streptococcus sp. | reverse complement strand
ATTCACCAAGGCTTATAGCGAAAAACCTTTTGTACGTGTACAAGAAAACTTGCCAGAACTACACAATGTCATTGGATCGAATTTTACAGACATCGGCTTTGCCTATAATGAGAAAACCAATGTTCTGACGGTTATTTCAGTCATTGATAATCTGCTAAAAGGAGCGGCTGGACAGGCAGTACAAAATCTCAACCTCATGCAGGGGTGGGATGAGACGGAAGGTTTGCATATGACACCGTCATACTTGTAGATGTAAGCATAGAGTTAGGAGAAAAAATATGAAAGTCATAGATGGAACAATTGCCAGCCCGCTAGGATTCTCAGCAGATGGGCTACATGCAGGATTTAAAAAGAGAAAGATGGATTTTGGTTGGATTGTCTCTGAAAAGCCAGCTAGTGTTGCAGGTGTTTACACGACCAACAAGGTTATTGCAGCACCTCTGATTGTCACCAAGACCTCGGTGAAAAAAGCTGGAAAAATGAAGGCTATCGTTGTTAACTCAGGTGTAGCCAATTCTTGTACAGGTACTCAAGGTTTGGAGGATGCTTACACCATGCAGGAGTGGACCGCTGAAAAGTTAGGTGTTGAACCAGATTTGGTTGGTGTAGCTTCTACAGGGATTATCGGTGAGTTGCTACCAATGGCTACCTTGAAAAATGGTCTTTCTAAGTTGGTGGTTAATGGAAATGCGGATGATTTCGCCAAGGCGATTTTGACGACAGATACAGCAACTAAGACTATTGCTGTGACAGAGACTTTTGGACGTGATGTGGTGACTATGGCTGGTGTCGCTAAGGGTTCAGGCATGATTCACCCTAATATGGCGACCATGCTTGGATTTATTACCTGTGATGCTAATATTTCTAGTGAGACCCTCCAATTGGCCTTGAGTCAAAATGTGGAAAAGACCTTTAATCAGATTACGGTTGATGGGGATACTTCGACCAATGATATGGTTCTTGTCATGTCCAATGGTTGCACGCTCAATGAAGAGATTCTGCCAGATACACCAGAGTTCTATAAATTTTCGAAGATGCTGAATTTTGTGATGCAAGAACTGGCTAAGAAGATTGCCAAGGACGGTGAAGGTGCCAATAAGCTCATCCAGGTTGATGTGGTCAATGCGCCTAATGCCCTTGATGCCCGTATGATGGCAAAATCTGTAGTCGGTTCAAGTCTGGTCAAAACAGCCATATTTGGTGAAGATCCCAACTGGGGACGTATTTTAGCTGCTGTGGGCTATGCCGGTGTGGATGTGCCAGTGGACAATGTTGATATCATGCTTGGCGGTCTGCCAGTCATGCTAGCCTCTAGTCCTGTGACCTTTGATGATGAAGAAATGAAAGACATCATGCACGAGGATGAAGTGACCATAACAGTAGACCTTCATTCAGGCCAAGAAAAAGGAACCGCATGGGGTTGTGACCTCTCTTACGATTACGTTAAAATTAACGCCCTCTACCACACCTAGACTATTTATGACAAAGGAGTTAACTGATGACTACTGAATATATTGTAATTAAGATTGGTGGAGTAGCCAGTAAACAGCTAACTCCTGAGATACTGGCTAAACTGTCAGAATGGCAGCAGGCTGGTCAAAAAATAATCATCGTCCATGGGGGTGGCTTTGCTATCAATCAACTCATGGAGGAACATGACATCCCAATTCACAAGGTCAATGGTCTACGTGTGACGAGTCAGTCAGATATGGGCCTAATTAAAGAAGCCTTGGTTGATATAGTTGGGAAAAACTTGGCAGGTCAGTTGACAACGGCAGGTTTGTCAGCCTATCAGGTGATAGATGAGCTTCCAGATCTTGTTCATGCTGATTTTTTGGATCAAGAGACTTATGGCTTTGTGGGTGAAGTCAGAAACATCACCAATCAGCCCCTAGTAGCACTCCTTGCTCAAGGTAAGATTCCCTTGATTCCTAGCTTGGGCTATAGTGAACAGGGTGACTTGCTCAATATCAACGCCGACTATCTTGCTAGAGCCGTGGCTATTAGTTTAGGTGCTAAAAAACTTATTCTCATGACAGATGTCAAGGGTGTTTTAGAGAATGGACAGGTTTTGAAGCATTTGAATATTGAAGATGTTCAGAAAAAAATAGATTCAGGTGTGATTACTGGAGGAATGATTCCTAAAATTCAAAGCGCTGTTCAGACGGTTGAATCTGGTGTCGAGCAGGTCGTTATTGGTGACAACCTGACAGATGGTACAATAATCAAGGAGTAAACGATGACAAAATTATTTTCAAATTATAAACGGGCAGCGATTGATTTTGCTTCGGCTCATGGCAATTATTTGACAGATACCACTGGCAAGACCTATTTGGATTTTTCATCGGGTATCGGGGTCACTAACCTTGGCTATCATCCCCATGTCAATCAGGCTTTGACAGAGCAGGTGGGCAAGATTTTGCACCAGCCTAACCTTTATCACAATCAGTTGCAAGAAGATGTTGCCGGTCTTTTAACTGGTGGCAAGGACTATCTAGCCTTTTTCTGTAACAGTGGTGCAGAGGC
>DBFVHV010000209.1:0-1622 GCA_048524165.1 Streptococcus sp. | reverse complement strand
AAAGTTCATTCCTATTTAAGGACACATCCTAAAAATCAGGGTTTAACAAAATCAGCAACACGTTCTATTATTAATGCTTTAAAAAAGAAATAGTAATTATATGAAGATAGGTTTAGTAGTACCTTCGTTAATCTGATTAGTGTTACCTTTAAATCTTCGCTTTATTATTGAAGGGATACTTTCTGTTGTTAAAAAAATATCATTGAGTGACTACAACACTATCCTTAAACTTTCTATAAGATATCATCAGCAAAAAAGGTAAGTAGCATAGGCTACTTACCTTTATTCTTTATCGTCACTTTGATATTTTTTCAAGCGTTCTTGGATGATATTGAGTCGGGGCTCGAGGTCTTTTTGGAAGACGCGTTTTTTATAGTTGAGGTCTTGTTTGATGTCAGAGAGAACAAGGTTTTGTTCCTTGATGATGTCAAGGTTACGTTTGATATTGTCTAAATCGTAGGAGATATTTTCTCGAGATTGGTTGAGGTCTAGGAGTTCTTCCTTGATGTCTTCACGTCGTGTGTATGCGTAGTAGGCACCATAGGCGAGGGCTCCAAGAGCTAGGAAGCGTCCGATTTTCATTCTGTTACCTCTTTAGCAATGCTATCAGCAAGGTTTGCTAGGGCAGCGAAGTCAGGCTCATGCTCATCAAAGCTCATATGGATACCATCGTCTGTACCGTAACGAGGTACTAGGTGGATATGGGCATGGAAGACAGTCTGTCCAGCAACTTCTTCGTTGTTATTAAGGATATTCATTCCAATAGCTCCAGTTGCTTTTTGCACGGCACGAGCAATTTTAGGAACACGACTAAAGACAGTTTCAGCAGTCGCAGCAGACATTTCTAAGATGTTGCGAACGTGTTCTTTAGGAATGACCAAGGTATGACCTTTTGTGGCTTGTGAAATATCGAGGAAGGCTAAGACCTTGTCGTCCTCGTAGACTTTTGATGATGGGATTTCCCCAGCTATAATTTTACAGAAAATACAATTATCCATAATAACGACCTTTCCATGAGTTTTTGTTATAATAGATTATATCATACCAAAGAGAGAAAAGATAATGCTTAAATTAGAAAAGGTGACGGGTGGTTATGCTAATATTCCCGTCCTGAAAGATGTGACTTTTGAGGTGGCTGATGGTGAATTGGTTGGTCTCATTGGTCTTAATGGTGCCGGAAAATCAACAACAATTAACGAGATTATTGGTCTCTTAACACCCTATGGGGGACAGATTGCTATTGATGGTTTGAGCATACAGCAAGACTCGACTAGCTATCGTCAGAAGATTGGCTACATTCCTGAAACGCCAAGTCTTTATGAAGAATTGACGCTTCGTGAACATTTGGAAACGGTGCTTATGGCATATGGCCTTGATGTTACAGAGGGAATGGCACGTGCGGACAAGTATCTTAAGCTTTTTCGCTTAGATGAAAAGTTGGATTGGTTCCCGACTCAGTTTTCAAAAGGGATGAAGCAGAAGGTCATGATTATCTGCGCCTTTATTGTGAATCCAAGTCTTTTCATTGTTGATGAGCCCTTCTTGGGATTGGATCCCTTGGCTATCTCGGATTTAATCCAGCTTTTGGCTGAGGAAAAAGCCAATGGTAAGGCAATTCTCAT
>DBFVHV010000208.1:0-2396 GCA_048524165.1 Streptococcus sp. | reverse complement strand
AAGTTAGTGCCGAAAGATGCTCACGTTGTATTAGAAGACGATTCAATTGAAACACGACCAGTTGCTGACTTACAGGTAGGTGATTTAATTCGTGTTCAAGCCGGAGAAAATGTGCCAGCAGACGGGATTATCGAGCGTGGCGAATCACGTTTAAATGAAGCTCTTCTAACTGGGGAGTCAAAAGCAGTAAAAAAAGGCCCTGGCGATGAAGTAATCGGGGGCTCAACAAATGGAGAAGGGGTTCTTTATATTAAAGTGAATGAGACAGGTGATCAATCCTTCATCTCTCAAGTTCAGAATTTAATCAGCCAAGCTCAAAGTCAGCCTTCCAGAGCAGAAAATATTGCTCAAAAGGTTGCAGGGTGGCTCTTCTATATTGCTGTTATTGTCGCGCTAATTGCTTTTGTAGTGTGGATGGTTATAGAAGATGTACCAACGGCAGTTATATTTACTATTACTACATTAGTTATTGCTTGTCCGCACGCATTGGGTCTGGCTATTCCATTGGTAACCGCCCGTAGCACAAGCTTAGGAGCTAGCCGTGGCTTACTAGTAAAAGACCGCCAAGCCTTAGAAATAGCTCAAGATGCAGATGTGATGATTTTAGATAAAACGGGTACTTTAACAACTGGTGAATTTAAAGTATTAGATGTAAAACTTCTTAATGACAAATATACAAAAGAGGAAATCATTGCCTTATTGGCAGGTATTGAAGGAGGATCTAGCCACCCCATTGCTCAATCAATTATAAGTTTCGCCGAGCAGCAAAATATACGTCCAGCATCTTTTGATTCGATTGATGTGATTTCCGGTTCTGGAGTAGAGGGTAAAGCAGGTGGGCACCGTTACCAATTAATCAGTCAAAAAGCCTATGGACGTAATCTTGATATGGATACTCCAAAAGGAGCAACTCTTAGTGTCTTAGTAGAAAACGATGATGCCATTGGTGCTGTAGCTTTAGGGGACGAATTAAAACCAACGAGTAAAGAGTTAATTAAAGCTCTTAAAAAGAACAATATTCGACCAATTATGGCAACAGGTGATAATGAAAAAGCGGCTCAAGGCGCGGCAGTAGATTTAGGGATTGAATATAGATCAAATCAATCTCCACAAGACAAATATGAGTTAGTTAAAACACTTAAAGATGAAGGAAAGAAAGTTATCATGGTAGGTGATGGTGTAAATGATGCTCCTTCTCTTGCCTTAGCAGATGTTGGTATAGCTATAGGTGCTGGAACTCAAGTTGCGTTGGATTCAGCTGATGTCATATTGACTCAATCCGATCCAGGAGATATTGGATCATTCATTGATTTAGCACACAAAACAACTCGTAAAATGAAACAAAACCTATTTTGGGGAGCTGGTTATAACTTTATAGCTATCCCTCTAGCTGCAGGAATTTTGGCTCCTATTGGTATCACATTAAGCCCTGCATTAGGAGCAATCCTAATGTCTGTGTCAACAGTCATCGTCGCCATTAATGCTATGTTATTAAGTTTAGATCCAAAAAATAACGGTTAACAGATCGAATGATTGAAACTCCTTAAAGTATCAAGATACAATAGTTTTACAGGAGAAAAAGAGATGTAAGTACTGGCTCTTTGTAAAATCGTGTTGGTAGAAGTAGACGATTTTTCTACCAACACGATTTTTAATTTATTATAGAACGGATTTCTTTTAAAATCCTAAAAGCCACCTATTTCGACAGTTTTATAGCTTGTTATTCTATTTTCTTGACAATAATACCACCGTCTCCACACGTTTTTTAACCATAAAAAGACACCTCCATGAGCATTTGATTATATTGTACCAAATCCAACTTGGAGGTGTTTTTATTTTATCTTACGAAAACCACTAGCTGTGCTAGTGGTTCCGAAAAGCTTTTAGCGATGTATCAAAAAAGTCCCCCTAAAGTGTTATATTAGGTAAGGTTTCCCGACCAGTAACTAATATACAAAAGGAGGACCCCTGATGAGACAGGATAATAATAGTTTAGCACATACTACATGGAATTGTAAGTATCATATTGTTTTCGCCCCAAAATATAGACGTAAAATAATCTATGGGAAATACAAAGCAAGTATTGGTCAAATCTTACGGTTATTATGTGAAAGAAAAGGCGTTGAAATTCATGAAGCAGAAGCTTGCCCAGATCATATTCACATGTTGGTGAGTATACCACCGAAGCTAAGTATCTCCTCATTTATGGGATATTTAAAGGGTAAAAGTAGCTTAATGATATTCGACCGACACGCTAATTTAAAGTATAAATATGGGAATCGCAAATTTTGGTGTCGAGGGTTTTATGTTGATACGGTTGGGCGAAATCAGAAGCGAATTGAAGAATATATTCGTAATCAATTACAAGAAGACGTGATAGCAGATCAGCTCAGTCT
>DBFVHV010000207.1:0-2393 GCA_048524165.1 Streptococcus sp. | reverse complement strand
TAGACCTTGGGACCCTAGGTGCCGGCTCATGGCTCCTCTACCTCTTGATTTGGAATAATACCCATCACGAGGTCCTCGCCATCCTCTTCCCAGCCCTATTAGTCACTATCACCTCACGCTTTTTGGCCCACTACCGTAGATGTCCAGCTACAGTCTTCCTAGCCTCAAGCATGTTCCCACTCATCCCTGGGATGAGCTTCTACCGTGCGGTCTACTTCCTCTTAATCGGAAATGCAGACCTAGGCCTCAGCTTCCTACGAGCTTGTTTCCTGGCCTCCTTTACCATCGCCATCGCCGTCAGTTTGACACAACAAATCCCTAGCCGCTATTTTGTACTAGGGAAGAAAAAATAAATTGTTGAAAGCCATTGGTTTTATATGCCAGTGGCTTTTTTGGTGGCGTTCTAAAATCAGTGGATAGCATATTATGAATATCAAAAATACCCTACTCAAGGATCTATCCGCTGCTAACTTAAAGCAAATACATCATTAACTCTCTTTAATGAAAGTTTATCATTCATATACTATCAGTTTTGTTTAGAGTAGAGTTGGAAAGAGTTTATACAAAAAATAAAAACGCTTACACAATTCTTTGATTTTATTAAAATGTGATGATAAACTTGATATGTAAGCAATAGAACTATAATATTAACTTAATTTTACTCATGAGTTAACCATATCCTTGCTAACATTGTTCAGTTTAATGAAAGGAGCATTATCATGGAAAAGAAAGTATACTTTAAACTTCACAAAGTAAAAAAGCAATGGGTAACCATTGCAGTAACTGGTCTAGCTCTAGGACTTAGTTTTGCAAACTTGGGCTATGTGTCCGCAGCTGAACAGACTCACCCCACCTCAGAACCAACTGTTGAAAACAACATCCAAGAAAACGCAATTGATGTCGTAAGCTCGTCAACTAATGAAGTTATTACTAAACCAGAAGAAAACAAATCTTTCGACGCCCCCAATACAAGAGAAAACATCACTGAAGCTACTTCTACTGAATCTGACCTAAGTACCACTGAAGCAACTGTTCCAGAAACAAGTACTTCTGAAATTAACTCTCAACAAGCTTTTCGTTCGGAAGTCTCTACTGTTACTAGCAGTGAAGTCGTAAGCTCTGAAACATCACATTCTGAAACAAATACAGCCCATGAAGTAGAAGAAAGTCCTGTAATATCCGGCGGTCATTACACTAGCGATGATCAGGGCAGCTGGTACTATATTAAGGATGGGAAAGCACTTACTGGTATGCAAAATATTGATAATGTGAATGTCTACTTCGATGCCGATGGTAAGCAAGTCAAAGGAGACACCCGTCACGTTAATGGATCAACATATCACTTTGAGAAAGATAGTGGACAACTTACCCGTAATGCTTTTGCATCTGATAAGAATGGAAATTGGTACTATTTAGGCCACGATGGGAAAGCACTTACTGGTAGCCAAGTTATTGACAATATTCCACTCTACTTTTACCCTAATGGTGTTCAAGCTAAAGATGCCTTTGTCATCCTAGATGGAAATTCCTATTATTTTCAAAAAGACACTGGCCAATTGGTTCGTGACCGTTTTTGGTCGGATGACGACGGCAACTGGTACTATAGTGATAAAGAAGGGAAACTTCTAACAGGCGAACAGACTATAGATGGCTTCGACATGTATTTCTACCCAGACGGTGTTCAGGCCAAGGGTGAAATCGTTACAATAGGTATCGAACCCTATTACTTTGATAAGGATAGTGGTCATAAGGTTATAAATACCGACATCACTATTAATGGAAAAACTTACCACGCAGAAGCTAATGGACTTTTGATTGAAACTGAACAGAAACTTCCTCAACGTCCACTTGTTTCTGGTGGCCATTTCGAAGAGGATTCCTCAGGCAACTGGTATTATTACACCGCAACAGGAGAAAAACTAAGAGGATGGCAAAATGTAGATGGAGTAACTCTTTACTTTGATGAAGAAGGTCGTCAAGCGAAAAATGGCGAAAGAATCATAGACGGCTTCCATTACTATTTTAGTCACTATTCAGGTGCTGTAAAAACCAACTATTGGCATACTTGGTCTATTGAAATCAGAAGACAGGAACCATTTGCTAAAACGTATAACGTCTATTATGGTTCTGATGGTCGACGTTACTATGGATGGCATCGAGTTGGCGATCAACTTTATTATTTTGATTATAAGGGTCGAGTTGAAAATGATCTTACTATCTTCAAAGGACAAAACTACCTCTTTGATAATCATGGAAAATTGGTAAAAGATGCCTTTTATATTCAGTCATTACGTGTCTTTGTTGGAACTTTAAATACTAGCTATCGCTCCAATAAATTTGGCCAAGTACTAACCGGAGAACATCATATTAATGGTGATGACTACTATTTTTCA
>DBFVHV010000206.1:0-5495 GCA_048524165.1 Streptococcus sp. | reverse complement strand
GCTGTAAGAGATGCAGAAGCACATACCAAATCAAATGACTTTGGAATTGATGACCGTTTTTATAAGGAACGCTTATCTAAGAAGATTGGTAAACTTAAAGGTTTCCAGAAAAATCTTTCCTATGAAGTTTCTCAAGAATATGGTGATTTGCAGTTGGTTCTGAATCAATTTGCCAAGTCAAATACAAATGTCATATTTGTCATCCCACCTGTTAATAGCAAGTGGATGGCTTATACTGGACTTAATCAGGAAATGTATGATGCTACGGTTTCTAAAATCCGTTATCAATTGGAAAGTCAAGGATTTACCAATATTGCAGACTTTTCAAAAGATGGCGATCAACCTTACTTTATGCAAGACACCATTCATATGGGCTGGAAAGGTTGGGTAGCCTTTGATAAGGTTGTTGATCCTTTCGTTAGTAATCCAACGCCTGCACCTAGCTATAAATTGAATGATCGCTTTTATAGTAAGGACTGGGCAGGATATACAGGAACTCCTAGTCAGTTTAAGTAACACACAGAAAAAGGCTTTCTAAAGCCTTTTTTGTTATAGAGCAATAAGAGAATAATATTGCTCTTATAATTTTTTCATAGGTTACCTTTAGAAAATTTGAAAAAGGATTGGGAGTAAAACCCAATCCTTTTTATCACTTTGAAGATTTGCAATACCTTAAACAGATCTTATTTGTTTTTAGTTAGAGCTTTTCGTATTAAATCTGCAGGGATAATCAAAACCGCGATAAGAAGAGCAAAGATATAGTGTTGAACATCCATTGGAACAGTACTAAATACTTTTCCACCAAATTGGATAATCAAGGTTTGAACAACAGCGATAGAAATCATAACAATTGAGAATTTCTTGTTTTCACCGATATGTTCAAAGATATTGAATCCATTACTACGTGTGTTAAGTGAGTTGAAGATGACAGCATAGATAAATACAGTAAATGTAAATGTTGTTACCATTTCAAAGTTACCAGTTCCATTTGTGATAAAGTCTTGAATACCAGCAACATTTTTGAGAATAGCCAAACATACGACAGTAATGAAGACACTTGCAACTCCGATAGCGGATTTCATATAACCAGTAAGAATATTTGCTTTCTTAGCAACAGGTTTTTCGTTCATATAACGATCTAGCGTAGGCTCTTCACCAAAGGCAAGGGCAGCAAGTGTGTCCATGATAAGGTTAATCCAGAGAATTTGGATGATTGTAAATGGCTCTTTGAGACCCAAAAGTGGTGAGAGAAGTGACATGGCAATAGTCGTCACGTTAACAGTTAGTTGGAAGATGATAAACTTACTTACTGATTTACTCATAGTACGTCCATAGAGGACGGCTTTCTCAATAGAAGTCAATGAGTTGTTTAAGATAACGATATCTGAGGCTTCTCGTGCGACTTCAGTACCATCACCCATTGAGAAACCAACATCAGCTGATTTAAGGGCTGGTGAGTCATTGACCCCATCACCCGTCATACCAGCTACCATATCGAGTTCTTGAGCTGCCTCAATCAGACGTTTTTTATCCATTGGAAGGGCACGACTTACCACTTTTAAGTGAGGCAACTGTTGTTTAAGTTCTTGATCTGAGAGGGCAGAAAGTTCATCGTGAGTAAGGACAAGGTCATTTTCTCCAGTGACGATACCTGCTTCTTTAGCGATAGCAACAGCGGTTTCTTTACGGTCACCAGTTACCATAACTACTTGAACACCCGCACGATTCATTGTTTCAACGGTTTGTTTAATTGAAGAACGAACGTTATCACGGATACATACGATACCAATCAAGACTCTATCGTTACCATCTGTATTGAGGATAGCAAGCAAACGCATTGAACGGTTAGCTTGTTCCAATGATAACTCTTGAAAACGAGCTTTAATATCATCTGTAAAGTTTTGTTTATGACCATCTTTATCAAGATAGTAGTAGCAGTCATTTAGGATAAATTCTGGAGCACCTTTGATGTAGGTTTTTCCATCGTTAGTCGTTACACTTGCGAATTTTGTTGCTGAGTTGAATTGTTGCTTCTCAGTAATTGTATTAGTATCAAAATCAAGTTGAGAACGTCCAATCAAGAAGTCAAGAAGTGCACGGTCAGTGGCATTACTACCAACAGCATTGCCATCAGCTATCATGGCATCGTTATTAAGACCAACACCATTAATCATTTCAGCTTTAAGGCTATCTGACATTGTGTCAAAATCTGGAGCATCAGTTTCACCTGTAGCCGCATAAAGTGTCCCATCAGCAAGGAAGAAGTCAACTACAGATAGTTTACCTTCTGTGATTGTACCAGTCTTATCACTGAAGAGAATATTCATATATCCAGCTGTCTCAATAGTATCAGGATGGCGGACTAGGATATTTTGAGCTAAAAGTCGACCTGAGTTCATTGAGGAAACGAGTGCTAACATCATTGGAAGTCCTTCTGGAACGGCCATGATGATGATTGTAACCGCAAAGAGAATTGTTTCAATGATGAGAAGGAAAATTGAGCCCCCATTGAGGTTGTTAGCTTTATTGAGGGCAATAAAGCCTAATACAAGGTTGATTACTGAATAGGCAGCACCTGCGCTATAACCGAGGACCCCGATGTTTCCTGCAAGCTTGTTAAGTTTTTCTTTAGATGGTGAATCTTTACTATCTTCTTGAAGAGACGTATTGATGCTTCCTAAAACGGTGTTATCACCAATTTGTGTAGCTTCCATCACAGCTTCACCTGAAGTTACGACTGTACCACGGAAGACCTTAAGCTCTGTAAAGAGGTCTGAAGAATCTGGCTCTTCTTGGTCACCAAGAGGAAGTTTTGTGGCATCCTCGCTTTCACCATTTAAGACAGCTTGGTTTACTTTTAATTTACCTTCCAAGATGATACCGTCAACTGGAATCTTGTCCCCTGATTGCAGGAGAATTTGATCCCCTTTTACAATATCATCAACGAGAATCTCTTTAAGTTTACCATTACGATAAACCTTAGCATTAGTTTTTGAAGCCTCTTCTTGGAGAGTATTGAATTTTTGCTCATTACGGTATTGAGAGACTGCTGAGAATCCTGTAGACATCAAAATGGCAAAAATTAGTGAGATAGCCTCATACCAATTAGCCTCCCCAATAGCAGGGAAAATCATTCCAACAAAGTTGAAGATGATTTTTAATCCTAAGGCAGCCAAGAGGATGAGAATCCATTGATCCTGGAAGGCTTCAATAAAAATTGAAAGAAGCGAGTTAGCCTCTTTACTAGAGAGCCTATTATCGCCATGAGCGTTTTTACTTGCTTGAACTTCTGCAGAAGTCAAGCCTTTAAATTTTTTCATTAAACGTATTTGTCCTTTCTAGAATGTTCAAGAATTTAAAACCTAATAGAAGCAGTAATTTTAATAACTGTCTGTAAGTATTATACTTTATTTTACTATTAAATTGTTGATTTTTTATCAAGAGGAGTAGTGATTGATTTCTAGAAAATGAAATTTCACAATTTTAAATCCATATTTTAGAGATCCACCCTCAATACGTACAACCCTCTCACAGCATTACAGCCATAGATGGCCTCAGCCTGTTTCAGATCTTTTACAGTCAGGACTTTTTCTTTTAGCTTATTTTCAGCTATAAGACTTTGTCTGTAGATGCCATTTAAGAGGCCGAGGTGAACTGGTGGTGTGTAGAGTTGGTCTTCGATTTTAAGAACGAGGTTACCGATAGAGGTTTCTAGGAGTTGTCCCTCGTGATTATAATAGATTTGTTCGTGAGGTTCGATACTAAGGTGAGGACGGTAACTTGTTTTAAAGAAGGTATAGGAGCTATCCAAGGGATGTCTTTGCTCAACTAACCTTGCTTGGCAAAAGTCATCAGATAAGTTTGTTAATTGGCTATGTTCAAAATTCAGTTCACCATCTTTTGCAAGGGACATTTTAAGACGGTAGTCTGTGTCAAAATCTAGTGATTGGCACAGAGCTGTGGCTTGATAGTGCGCTTTTTCTGCATTGAAAGGATAGTCGAAGTATCGGCTACTCTCTTGTAAACGTTTTATATGCTCCTCCAGAAAGAGAAGTTTTCCTTGATGAATACGACCGGTAGAAATGAGATCGAATTTTGGGTTCTGACGGTATAGAACAGCAGCTTTTTGCTTGGTTTCTTCGTATTCGGATTCCCAGTTACTGTCCCAGGTAATCCCCCCTCCGACACCATAGATAGCCTTGGTTTCTTCCATTTGTAGTGTCCGAATGGCTACGTTGAAAATACTAGGTCCCTGTGGCACCAAGATTCCAATAGCCCCACAATAAACACCTCGAGGCTGTTTTTCAACCTTCTTAATAATCTCTATCGTTGCTATTTTGGGGGCACCTGTAATCGATCCGCATGGAAAAAGGGCTTGGAAGATATCACCCAAACAACTGTTTGGTAGGAGTTGCGTCTCAATAGTTGAAGTCATTTGCCAAACGGTAGAGTATTGTTCAACCAGGCAAAGGTTTTTAACATTTTCACTTCCTATTTTTGAAATACGATTCATGTCATTTCTAAGAAGGTCGACAATCATCATATTTTCAGAGCGATTTTTCTGATCCTGAGCTAGCCATTGTGCTTGTTTGAGGTCAGCTTCAGTTGTCAAGCCACGATTTGTTGTGCCTTTCATAGGACGTGTGGTCAATCTATCACCATCTTTTTTAAAGAAGAGTTCAGGACTTATGGAAATGATGGAGACATCATCGTGCTGAATAAAGGCATTGTAATGTGCATTTTGTTCAACAACTAATCGGTTGTAGATGGCAAATGGATCAGCTGTTATGTTCTGTTGTAGTTGGACGGTATAATTGACCTGGTAGGTGTCACCTTGACGAATATGGTGGTGTATGTGCTCAATAGCAGCCTTGTATTCCTCAGCGGAAGTTAGTTCTTGCCAAGATTCTGGTAAGAGAACAGGCTCATAGGTGAGAGGGATAGGCTCTGTTTGAACAGTGTCATGAATAGTAAAATAGAGAAGATACTCTGACATTAATGGACCATCAAAAATTTGAAATTTAGGCTCAAAGGCCTGAGAAGCTTCATAGGCTACATAGCCTACAGCATAGTAGCCTTTTTCTTGATAGGCTTCTATTTGATTTATAAGTGATTTAACTTCCTTAATGTCTTTGGTTTTTATTTCTTCTATGGCGTGAGTAAAGGTTTGTCTGACGCCAAGTTCTTTAAAATCAATAACGGTTTTCTTATGCATACATAGAGTATAACATAAGAAGATAGCCTCTGGTTCTTTTTCATGTTTTAATTCTCTTTCTTAAAATTCTAACCAAAAATGAACTTTTCAGACAGTTTTACATATGTTATAATGATATGGACTAAAAGATGATTTTAGAGGGAAATATGACTAAAAAAAATAAATTTGAGAAAGGCAACGGCAGTCTTTCAAATAAAAAATCGAAAAAAGCGACTTCCAAGGGGAATTCTTGGAAACATCAATTGTATGAGCTTGAGATTGCCATAGCAAAAGAGTAAAG
>DBFVHV010000205.1:0-1686 GCA_048524165.1 Streptococcus sp. | reverse complement strand
GATTCGATTGTTGGCTCTTGATAGTGGAGGCCAAGAAACTGTGTCATCCTTCGATTCAGTAAGTCTAAGTCAGGACTTAGCTCATCCAATTGAAGTTCGTTAATCTCAGCAAACTTTTCCTCAACAGTTTGACTTTCATACCATTTGCGAGGAGACAAATTAATAGACACCAAGTGCCAAATGTTACTGGTTTTATCAGGGTTTTTAGGCCAGATACGGATGGCACGACCTCTCATCTGATTACTTAGCATAAAGCTTCCAACAAAGCTAGCTAAAATTAGAGAGTTAACACAAGGGGCATCCCATCCTTCTCCTAAAAGAGACTTGGTTCCAATAATTACTTGGATATGTCCATCTTGGAAAAGCTGAGTAAGAGCTGTAACCAAATCATGGTGGGAACCAGAAATACTAACCTTGAGATAATCGTCTTGACTCAACTGTCCAATATCATCATAGACGATACGAGAATTGGGGATGAGTTGCTCTAAATGCTCTTTAGTTGAACTTGGAATAATCACTAAACTTCCTGTCAGTACAGCCATTGGCACAGTCCAAGACTCTTTAACCATTTCTCTACGAATAGATTCAAAGTAAGAAAGGACACCAAGTTGTGTAAATTGGGCCTCACCGTCTCCTAGATGAACTTGAAAATCTTTACGAATAAAGTCGGTCAGCACTAGTTGTCGTAGGCTGTTTCCTAAGGCTTGATATTCCGCCTTAAAAATATCTCTAACGGCATTGAGTTTGCCTAGTGATTGATTGAGCAGGACATCTTGCTTTTTATTTCGGATAAGCTTAACTTGGTTTCTCTCGATAAGACCAATAGATTTCAAATCTTTTTTCAACTGATTAAAGGCTTCTTCAGTAAATCCAAACCAATGTGGCACTTGAAAAATGACACCATTAAGCAATATTTCATACCAATCAAGCGTAAAAGTAGGCAAGGTCTTTGCGCCAGGAAGATCTTGAAAGCGTTGGGGGAAGGATAATTCCCTAGAACGTAAGAAAATCAAAATTGCGGAGAAGTATTTAGGATTGCTCAATAATTCATCATCACTGATTTGGCCTCTTAATATAGGGCTAGATTGAATGATTTGTGAGAAGCTCTTGTCGGCTAAGAGTTTATTCAAAAAGTCATGTTTTTGTTTTTCAAACTGATCTAATTGTTTTCGCTCTTCCTTGGTTGGAAAGGCGAAGTAAACGTAGTCTTGATGAGGGCAGAGCGTTCCCTCCTTAATCAGTTCAGGGACTGTAATTTCTTCATCAATCTCACCGCACATGTTGATGTAACGCTCCCAAAGTGCTGGTTCCCCTCCGTAGGGTGGTGTTGCAGTCAGCGAAATCATATTAAGATTTGGAAAGGACTTACGAAAGACCTCTAAACTTTTCCACCACTCATTACGTAAGTGGTGACATTCATCCAAACAGAGTGTCCCTAGTTTAAGGTCCTTAAAGGTTTGTCGCACATCAAAACCTTGAAAATCAAAGTGCTCTTGTTCAGCATTATCATCAGTATCTTCAACGATACTCTCACCCACAACCTGATTCATGGCGCTATGTAAAGCTTGGTAGGTTGCTACTGTAATGACTTTTGGCTTTTTTAAATCTTGTGAAATGAGCTGATCAGCTTGACTAACATCCCTTAAAAAGGCTTGTTTTATTCTATCAACCCATTGCTGTCTAATG
>DBFVHV010000204.1:0-10001 GCA_048524165.1 Streptococcus sp. | reverse complement strand
TTAAGGAGTTGCTGCTATGAAGATTGTAATTCAGCGCGTGCAAAGTGCTTCTGTAGCTATTGAGGATAGTACGGTCGGTGCTATTAAGCAAGGGCTCTTACTCTTGGTTGGAGTTGGCCCAGAGGACACTAAAGAGGATCTTGACTATGCGGTTCGTAAGATTGTCAATATGCGCATTTTTTCAGATGGAGATGGTAAGATGAATCTCTCTGTTAAGGATATTGGTGGTCAGATTTTGTCGATTTCTCAGTTTACGCTTTTTGCAGATACGAAAAAAGGGAATCGACCGGCATTTACGGGAGCTGCAAAGCCTGACATGGCCAGCCAGTTCTATGACGAATTCAACCAATCCTTGTCAAGTCATGTTCCTGTAGAAAGAGGACGCTTTGGTGCAGATATGCAGGTTAGTCTGGTCAATGATGGACCTGTTACTGTTATCTTGGATACTAAAAATAGATAAACCAATCATTTCTCACTTTGTGTGGGAGATGGTTTTTTATTCTCATCACATTTAGGATTTTAGGAGCTGAAATGTCATCATTTACTGTTTATTTTTGTCATTTTATATAGAATTAAATAACTGAATATCTAATGAAATTAGAAAATACACTTCTCAAATTTCTGAAAATACCTGACCATTCAAGATGAAAAAATTACCGTTTACGAGGATTGCCGGAAATTCCCTTGTTTTACAAAAAAGATTAAGTTAACATTAGTTTCATAAGAAACACCAAGCGATTTTTATGAAACTAAAAATAACTCGAGTTTACAGCATGCAAATACAAATAGTGATAATTTGAAACGCCGAGGTGATCTAAACTTTTTTAGAGGGATAGAGAGATGTCAAAGAAAGTAGCGTCAACTAAATTATTATCAGGGTTGTTTGTAGCCGGTGGTGTTCTTGGGATGAATCAAGTTGCCAAGGCAGATAACGTGGTCAGTTCAGAAGCAACAAAACCAGTTATTACAACTGAAGCAGATAATTTAGTTGTGGTACCAACTAAAGCAATTGCTCCAATTGCGACAACAGAAGTAGGTCCAGCGTCTGCAGCTGTTGCGACAGATACTGCAACAACAGCGACAGCTTCCACAGTATTTTCACAAGCTGTGCCAACAGAGAGCGCTAGCTCAGAAACACTTGTAGCTAGTGAAACACTAGCTTCTGAGTCAGCAGCTGAGGAAAGCATCACATCATCATCTGATAATGCCACTGAAGCAGGACGTCATTCAACAGTCCAAGTAACACCAGTTACAGAAGTGACAAAACAAAACTTGAATGGCGATGCTTACTTGACAGATCCAGAAACAACAAAAGCCGCCTATACTACGACAGATGGTGATGTTAACTATTCCGTTGTTGTATCTAACCCAACAGCAGAAACGAAGACGATGACTGTCAACTTGACACTTCAACATGCTTCAGAAATCATCGGTCAAGATAATGTTGACATCACGTTGGCAGCAGGAGCTTCTGCTAAGGTTTCAAACTTGACAGTAGCGTCAGAATGGTTGACAAACAATACAGGTTACTTGGTGACAATTAGTGTCAAAGACCAATCAGGTGAAGTCTTGTCAAGCAAGCGTGCGGGTTTGTCTGTTGAGGAGGATTGGACCGTCTTCCCACGTTACGGTATTGTAGCAGGTTCACCAACTGATCAAAACAGTATTCTTGTTAAAAATCTTAAGGCCTACCGTAAAGAGCTTGAGCTCATGAAGTCTATGAATATCAATTCATATTTCTTCTATGATGCCTATAGTGAAGCTACAGATCCTTTCCCAGAGGGTGTCGATAGCTTTGTTCAAAAATGGAATACTTGGAGTCATACTCAGGTTGACACTAAGGCTGTTAAAGAATTGGTTGACCAAGTTCATCAGTCAGGTGCTGTTGCCATGCTTTATAACATGATTTCAGCAGATTCAAATCCAAAGAATCCAGTCCTTCCACTAGCTGCTTTGGCTTACAACTTCTATGATAGCTTTGGTAAGAAGGGTGAGCCGATGACCTACACTATCGGTGATAACCCAACTCAAGTTTACTATGACCCAGCTAATCCAGATTGGCAAAAATACATTGCAGGTGTTATGAAGTCAGCTATGGATCGTATGGGATTCGATGGTTGGCAAGGTGATACAATTGGTGACAACCGTGTGACTGATTATGAGAACCGTAACAGCACAGACGAGGCTGACTCACACATGATGTCTGATTCCTATGCATCATTTATTAATGCCATGAAAGATCTCATTGGTGAAGACTACTACATCACAATCAATGATGTTAACGGTGGTAATGATGATAAATTAGCCAAGGCACGTCAAGATGTTGTTTATAATGAACTTTGGACAAATGGTGGTTCAGTTATTCCAGGTCGCATGCAGGTTGCCTACGGTGATTTGAAAGCACGTATCGATATGGTACGCAACAAAACTGGTAAATCACTTATCGTTGGTGCCTACATGGAAGAACCAGGGATTGACTATACTGTTCCTGGCGGAAAAGCAACTAATGATGCTGGTAAAGATGCTCTTGCGGGTAAACCATTACAAGCTGACGCGACTCTTCTTGTAGATGCGACAGTAGCTGCAGCCGGTGGTTATCACATGTCCATTGCAGCCCTTGCTAATGCTAATGCAGCCCTTAACGTCCTTCAAAGTGCCTATTACCCAACTCAATACCTTAGTGTAGCTAAGGATACTATTCGTAAGCTTTACAACTACCAACAGTTTATCACTGCTTATGAAAATCTTCTCCGTGGTGAGGGTGTGACTAACAGCCATCAGTCTGTATCTACTAAGAATGCTGCTGGTGAAATCCTTTCTAAGGATGCTCTAGGTGTGACAGGAAATCAAGTTTGGACATTTGCCAAGTCTGGGAAAGGCTTTTCAACTGTTCAAATGATCAACATGATGGGCATCAATGCGGGCTGGCATAATGAAGAAGGGTATGCGGACAATAAAACACCGGATGCTCAGGAAAATCTCACAGTTCGTCTTAGACTAGCAGGTAAAACAGCTCAAGAAGCTGCTAAAATTGCAGATCAAGTCTATGTAACATCACCAGATGATTGGGCAACTTCGAGCATGAAGAAGGCACAAGCAAGCCTTGAAACAGATGAAAATGGTCAACCAGTACTTGTCATTTTAGTTCCTAAACTAACTCTTTGGAACATGCTCTATATCAAGGAAGACACAGGATCAACACCGGTAGAACCAGTTATCTTGAAATCAGTTACTAACCAAGCTGGTAAGAAGGCAGATAATACCGTAACGTCAGAAGCGAGCTCAGAAACAGCTAAATCAGAACATGCTTTAGTATACAAAGATTCAGAGGCTACAACAGATGTGAAACCGTCTACTGAATCTCCTAAATTAGATGAGGAATTTAAACCAGCACCATCAGTTGACGAGCTAGTCAACTCAGCAGCAGCTCCGGTAGCAATAGCTGTACCAGAGATCTCACATGATAAGAAAGATGATAACTCAACGTCTAATGCGGATCAAGGTTCAGTCGTATCAGATTCAATCAATACTTTAATTTCGGAGGCCCCAAGTACAGCTGTTTCAGTTGCGTCATCAGAAGTATCAGAAAGTACAACAGTATCATCAGAAGCATCAGAAACTGAAATTAGTTCAGGAGCATCAACTTCAGAGAATTCAACAAGTACAGTCGTTTCAGAATCAGAAGTAGTTGAAGAACCAGCAGTTTCTTTGACAGAATCAGAGAGCCAGGCAAGCACTTCAGAAGTGATTTCGGCGATTTCAGAGACAGTCAGCACATCAGAGGAAATCATCTTCGATGGAGTGTCAGAAAACATCAATAGTTGGAATCGTCTTTCTGAAACTCCACGTGTCTCAGAATTTTTACCAAGTACTTCTGAAACAATCACAGAAGCAGCATCACTCTTTAGTAATTATGCAAGATATTCAGAAACAGTTAGCTCAGAATCTCACTCTATGGTAGCAACTTCTTCAGAGGTTTCTATCGAAAAATTAGCAGTATCTATCTTGAAGGATACGGAGGGTGGTTTGTACGATGCAACAACAATCAGAAATATTGTTGAGATGATTGACAGCATCACAACAAATGTCAGCTATATGCGTAGCAGCCGTCAAGACCTTGTCAATACAGCTTCGTCGGATAACACCTACAATGGTAGTCAAGATCTTAACCTTGCAAGTAAGACAACGACGCAAGCAGGTGAGAAAGGCTCAACTGAAGATCTTAAGGCTACAATTGCCAAAACAGCAAAATCTCATAAGTTGGGAGAACATGCTGTGGCTATCCTTACAGCCATTGCTCTAGCAGGTGCAGCCACACTGGCAGCTCTTCGTAATTTCTTGATGTCAAAAAAAGATAGCAAATAATAGGTAAAACTCTTTGTGTGAACAAGGAGTTTTCTTTTGGTAGACTGCTATTTTTCTGAAAATTGTGATACAATAGAAATAGTTTGAATATTGTGTCAAAGGAGAGCCAATGATTACTGCAAATGATATCGTAAAGGCTAATGAAGTCTTAAAAAACGTAGTGGAGCGTACTCCACTAGATTTTGATCGCTATTTGTCTGAAAAATACGGAGCAACCATCTATATTAAAAAAGAAAACATGCAAAAGGTACGCTCTTTCAAATTGCGTGGAGCTTACTATGCCATCCATCAGTTAAGCGATGAGGATAAGTCGCGTGGTGTGGTTTGTGCTTCAGCCGGAAACCATGCTCAAGGGGTTGCTTATACTTGTAATGAGATGAAGATTCCTGCAACCATCTTTATGCCAGTAACCACGCCTCTCCAAAAAATTGGTCAAGTACGTTTCTTTGGTGGCAAGTTTGTAACAATTAAATTGGTTGGAGATACCTTTGATGCATCCGCTAAAGCGGCACAAGAGTATACAAAGTCGGAAGGGATGACTTTCATTGATCCATTTGATGATTATAATGTCCAAGCAGGTCAAGGAACTGTTGCCTATGAAATTTATGAGCAAGCTCAAGAGGAAGGTGTTTCCTTTGATAGTATCTTAGTGCCAGTAGGTGGGGGTGGACTCATCTCTGGTGTGGCTACCTATATCAAGGATGTGGCACCCTCTATGGAGGTTATCGGCGTTGAAGCTAGTGGCGCTCGTAGCATGCGTGCTGCCTTTGACCGTGGTTATCCTATAAAACTCGAAGAAATTGATAAGTTTGCAGACGGGATTGCTGTCCAAAAGGTAGGTGCAAAAACCTATGAAGTCGCTCGTAAATATGTAGATCGTCTCTTGGGAGTTGATGAAGGATTAATCTCAGAAACCTTAATTGATATGTACTCGAAGGTTGGTACTATCGCAGAACCTGCAGGGGCAGCATCAGTTGCAGCACTTGAAGTGATTAAAGATGAAATTAAAGGAAAAACTATCGTCTGCATCATCTCAGGTGGTAATAATGATATCAACCGTATGCCAGAGATGGAAGAACGTGCCCTCATCTATGATGGTATCAAGCACTATTTTGTGGTTAATTTCCCACAACGTCCAGGAGCCCTTCGTGAGTTTGTAAATGATATCTTAGGGCCAAATGATGACATTACTCGTTTTGAGTACATCAAGCGTGCCAATAAAGGGAAAGGTCCAGTTCTCATTGGTATAGCTCTTAGTGATAAGAATGATTATGATGGTCTTCTTGAGCGTCTTTCTGAATTTGATCCAAGTTACATTAACCTTCACGGAAATGAAACACTTTACAACATGCTTGTCTGAGGACAGGTTCACATAATGAAAAAAGAACTGAGATTAGTCAGTTCTTTTCTATGTGTAAATTAGCTATGAAATACTTCGAAGAATTCATCCTAATCTAAAGAAAGATTCAAGGAAAATCCTGTCTTCAACTTAAATCCCCAGTATCTCCACTGAGGATCTTCATTATTCGATAATCAAGAGTCCATCCTTGATAGTAAATGGATTGTCTTTATTGATACGGTCGTAGAACATGATACCGTTAGTATGGTCGATTTCATGTTGAACAACGATTGAGTTGTAACCACGGAGTTTAATGCGTTTCTTTTCACCCTCTTTGTTGTAGTATTCAATAGTTACACGAGCATGACGAACAACATATCCAGGAACGTCGCGATCAACTGAAAGGCATCCTTCACCGTCACCTAGAGCAGCCTCCTGAACAGAATGGGCGACGACTTTAGGATTATACATGATTTCTTGAAGGCTATAAGCTTCTTTAGGTGGATTACCCTCAGCATCTTCAGGATTTGGAACAAGAACAGCGATAATGCGTTTTGAAATATCTAATTGTGGTGCTGCAAGACCAACACCTCCGCGAAGCCCCATTTTTTCAGCGATAACAGGGTCTTGTGAATTACGAAGAAACTGCATCATTTTTTCACCAAGGATAATATCTTCATCTGAAAGTGGTAGGCTTACGTCTTCAGCGACAGCACGCAAGGTTGGGTTACCTTCGCGGATGATATCATTCATATCAATCATGTGGCTGGCGCGGATAATTTTGGTTTGAGCGTCCATTTGTATACCTCTATTTTCTTTGATTTACTTGTTTATAACTATAGCACAAAAGGGTTGAAAGTTAAACCATCAAGGGCTAAAATAGCGCTTTTTCTAATCGATGAAAGCCAAGGTTTCCAAACTCTCTCTATGCAAAATACGATAGGTTTTAAAAGCTTTCTTCTCAATGATTCCTTGGTCGATAAACTGTTTGATGACCCGCTGTACATGTCGATAGCTAGTCCCAAAACTAGAAGCTAAAATGGATGGCGATAACTGAAAGATATCTTGTTCCTCAATATTCAAAATATGGGTAGCCAGACGCTCTTTGACAGGGTAGCTGGCATTCGTTGAGGCAGTGATGCCCTGTCTATGCAGTGCCATTGCCAGGTTGCGCCCAATTTGATAGAGAAAAACAGGGTCTTTGAGGAGTGCTTCTTTATTGTTTAATGGAAGTTGAACTGCCTGAACTTCTTCGATGGCAATGACTGAGGAATCCGCTAATTGATTAGTCATGAGTTCAACGTCTCCCAGTAGCTGTGGTTGGTGAGGCATTTCTAGGATGTGTTCTTTACCATTGGATAGGGAGCGAACAATTTTTACCTTACCTGATAAAATGTAGGTTAATTCAGTAATAGCTTGCCCCTGTGTGCAAATGTAATCGCCTTTCTGAAAGGTGACTTTCCGTAATTGGCTGAGATAGGGGGGCGAAAAGACCTGGTCAAGTCGGGGTTGAATAGTGTGGTTACGCATACATCTCCTTTTTAGGACCTAGGTCCTATTTTTAAAAGTCTTCTTAGATTATAATGAAAAAATAACTATCAGACAAGTAAAGAAAGGATGCTCTTATCCCTATATTATGACAAAGATTTTAGAAAAAATAAGCCTGCTCGGGCTATCCTTGCTTTTGATTTCGGCCTTCTCGATTTCAACCGCTCTACCACCTATGTTGGACTACTATAGTCCAACATATACTGCTTCTCAAGTCGAGCTTTTGGTGTCTGTCCCTTCTTTTTCCGTAGTGGCTATGCTCTTACTTAACCCTATTGTTGACAAATGGTTAAATGACAGGCAATTGATTATGACAGGGTTAATTTTACTAAGTAGTGCTGGAATCTTTCCCTTATTTGTACAATTGTATCCACTTGTTTTACTGTCTCGTCTTGTTTTTGGAATGGGTATCGGTTTCATCAATGCCAAGGCTATTTCTATCATTAGTCAGCGTTACCAGGGCAAAGAGAGGGTTCAGATGCTTGGGATTCGAGGTTCCATGGAATTGATTGGTGGGGCATCGTGTTCCCTTTTGGTTGGACAATTACTGAAAATTCATTGGACACTTGCTTTTCTTATCTATGGTTTTGGGTTTATCATTCTAGCCATGTACCTCCTCTTTGTACCACCAATGGAGCAGGCAGAGAAGAAAGAGGCACAAAAAAGTAAACAAGGTTTGGATAAAAAAGATTTGGCTATGATTTTAGGCATGGCCCTCTTGGCAGGTTTTGTGATTTGCATTAATTCATCGATTAGTTTGCGCGTGCCTCTGTTTCAAGTTGATGGTAAGACCATTGCAAGTGGTCAATCAGCTCTGGTCCTTAGTTTGGAGCAGGGAATTGGGATTGTAGCTGGACTTAGCTTTGCGTCATTGATAGGTCACATTAAAAACCGTCTCTTACCGTTGGCGCTGTTTTGCCTATCTATTTGCCTATTTGGAATATCTCTGGCTAACAACTTGCTGATATTGATTTTGTCTTCTGTTGGTGTTGGTTTCTTTTACAATATTGTTTTGACCGTTATCTTTAACCGTCTTTCTGAACGTATTGCTAGAAATTTGCTGAATAAGGCGACGGCTTATGTTCTCCTAGGATGCAATCTAGGCTCAGCCGTATCCCCTTATGTTTTGAAATTGCTGGCACTGGTCTCTTCAAGTTTTAGTTGGATTTTCCTAGCTTATGCTATAGTCAGTTTTCTACTTTTCTTAGGCTTCCTTCTGAATTCAAGAATGGTCAAAAAAGCCTAAGTTAGAAAGTCTCAAACAGTGAATTTGACGATTGACAAAGATTAGTAGATAAGCTAAAATAGAGAGGTCGTAAAGACAAACCAACTCTTTCTTGGTTTTAGGAGAGCCAATCCTAAGACTCGGATGGAGCAAAAAAAGGAGAAAAAACATGGCAATCTCAAAAGTGAAAAAAAATGAAATCATTGCACAATACGCACGTCACGAAGGTGACACTGGTTCAGTAGAGGTTCAAGTTGCTGTCCTTACTTGGGAAATCAACCACCTTAACGACCACATCAAACAACACAAAAAAGACCACGCTACTTACCGTGGTTTGATGAAAAAAATCGGTCACCGTCGTAACTTGTTGGCATACCTTCGCCGCACAGACGTTAACCGTTACCGTGAGTTGATCAGCTCACTCGGACTCCGTCGTTAATTTAAGATACAAAGGCCGTCAAAAGCACAAAGCAAAAATAGGAAAATTGACGAAGAAACTTCAGTTTCTAGGAGATTTTATCTTTTTTGCCAAGTGCTTAGGCCGTGTTCAATTGAGCATATCTTGATAAAGAGGCTACTCTATTGGGTAGCTTTTTTTAGGGATTTTAGCCCGAGTTCAGAACAGCTCTCTAGATTTAGAGGGCTGTTCTTTTTATTGTCTTTTATTCCGAACCTATAAGACGTCCTCGTTTAATTTTTTTGTATTCATCTAAAAAAGTGCCCTAACGAAACCTCCAGAGTTAAGTTCTGGAGGCTTTTCTATGTTAAAATTTTTTTGATTAATGTTTGAAACTGAGGGAGTTGATGAATTGCAGTCCCGACAAGGAGACCTAACATATTTAAGACGATATCTCCTAAATCAAATATTCCCAGATATCCAAAGTATTGGATGGATTCGACGGAGAAAAGGGCGATGAGACAGAGTAGGAGATTACTCATTCGGGAAGAAAAGAGGAGTCCTAGGGGGATGAACATTAATAGGTTCATGATGGGAACAAAGTGGCTGCCCCAGTATAGTTCCCGAGCGAAGGAAAGAGGATTAAGGGATAGCCCTTGGATGCCGATGTTTTTCAAGAAAAGTAGGTAGAAAAGAGCAAGAAAGTAAATGAAGTAAAGTAGGAAAAGCGTCTGTTTTTTCAGTTTCCTAGTGAGAAGGAGTTTCAAAAAAGCGTAGACAAAGTACCCCAGTAAAATAATAATGACTAGGTTTAGGAAAACTTGAAAGTAGGGACCATAATGGGCGATGTAATGAACGTACTGTTCGAGATGCCCCCTATAAAACCAATAAGACAAGCCCAGTGAGAGGATACCTAGTAAGATGTTACTCAATTTTTTTAATGTTTTTGCCACTTTGCTCCTCCATTTGCATATGATGAGTACACATTATATCAAAAAAACGTTTAAAGAAAGTTAAGAAACTGTAACGAAGTTTTGATAGAATAAAAAGATAAGGCAGAATCAAAGGCTAAAAAGGGACTTTGAAACAGCAACTCTACTTTTGACTAACAATTTAATGATTTTTGT
>DBFVHV010000203.1:0-7036 GCA_048524165.1 Streptococcus sp. | reverse complement strand
GGAAAGAAAATGATGAAACTTTTTAGTACAAAGGTGACTCGATTGACCGTTGTAGGTCCTCTTGCTCTTGTTTACATTGCTTTACACAGGGGGGATTATAGCATGGCCGCTTTGTGGTTTTGTATCTCTCTTTTGTGGGCTGGTCTTGTCTACAAGCAACGTCGCAAGTGAGACTTGACTTATGAAAAAATTGTTCAAAAGTAACCCTTTTTTGGTCTTTTATATAGTTGGGAGTTTCCTTTCAGCTATGTCTCTTTTGGCTCAAGGTCAGCTAGTTGCGGCCATGGGGATCATCATTCTCGTTATAGTCTTGTGTTTATACTTAAACCATTTCAGGGATAAAAAATAGTTTCCAGTTAATTGAAAGGAATCTCTAGTGATAAAAATTT
This sequence comes from Streptococcus sp., assembly GCA_048524165.1. Taxonomy (GTDB): domain Bacteria; phylum Bacillota; class Bacilli; order Lactobacillales; family Streptococcaceae; genus Streptococcus. The sequence continues at coordinate 6,647 of DBFVHV010000203.1, read as the reverse complement.
ATGATACAATGACACGTTCGCTCCGTGATTTTGTACCTTTGACAGAAAATATTGTCAATATGTATGTCTGCGGACCAACCGTCTACAATTATATTCATATCGGAAATGCCCGCTCCACAGTAGCTTTTGATACCATTCGTCGTTATTTTGAGTATCGAGGTTACACTGTTAACTACATTTCTAACTTTACAGATGTAGACGATAAGATTATTAAGGCAGCCAATGAAGCTGGTATTTCGACCAAAGAATTATCAGACAAGTTTATCACAGCCTTTATGGAAGATACCGCACAACTTGGCATCAAACCAGCGACACAAAATCCTCGTGTTATTAACTACATGGATGAAATTATTGCATTTGTGTCAACCTTGATTGATAAAGGTTTTGCTTATGTTGCAGAAGGTGATGTATACTTCCGAGTAGCTAAGTCAAACAATTATGCTAAATTAGCAAACAAGACCTTGGAAGATCTTGAAATTGGTGCTAGCGGACGTACAGATGCTGAGACAGATCGTAAGGAAAATCCTCTGGATTTTGCCCTTTGGAAAGCTGCCAAGGAAGGCGAAATTTCTTGGGATAGCCCTTGGGGACCTGGTCGCCCTGGTTGGCACATCGAATGTTCTGTTATGGCGACTGAAATCCTTGGGGATACTATCGATATCCATGGTGGAGGTGCGGACCTTGAGTTCCCACACCATACTAATGAAATCGCACAATCAGAAGCCAAGACTGGTAAGACCTTCGCTAATTACTGGATGCACAACGGTTTTGTCAATGTGGACAATGAGAAAATGTCAAAATCCTTGGGTAACTTTGTAACGGTTCATGATATGCTTAAGACAGTTGATGGACAAGTGCTTCGCTTCTTCCTAGCAACACAACAGTATCGTAAACCAATTAACTTTACCGAAAAAGCAATCCATGATGCTGAAGTCAATCTCAAGTATTTGAAAAATACGCACAGTCTACCACTAACAGAAGAGGTAAGCCAGGCCGAGTTGCAAACTTATCTTGATGCCTTCCAGGCAGCTATGGATGACGACTTTAATACGGCAAATGGTGTGACTGTTCTGTTTGATATGGCCAAATGGATTAATTCAGGCAACTATGATCAAAGCGTTAAAGATGCTTTTGAAAAAATTCTCCAAGTCTTCGGTATTGTTTTCGAAGAAGAAGTTCTTGATGAAGATATCGAAAAACTCATTGAAGAGCGTCAAGCGGCGCGTGCCAACAAAGATTTTGCGACAGCGGACCGTATTCGTGATGAGTTAGCTGCTCAAGGTATCAAACTTCTTGATACCAAGGAGGGCGTGAGGTGGACACGTGACTAAACACCTTGATGTCAACCTTATTAATGGTATTGCACTCGCTTTTGAGGGAGATGCTGTTTATTCCTTGTACATTCGTCGTCACTTGATTTTTCAAGGCCAGACTAAGCCAAATCAATTGCATCGTCTAGCTACACGCTATGTTTCCGCTAAGGCTCAAGCTAGCCTCATTGAAAAAATGCTTGAGCAAGAGCTTTTGACTGAAAAAGAGCTGGACATCTACAAACGAGGTCGTAATGCTAATAGTCATACCAAGGCTAAAAATACGGATGTTATTACCTATAAAATGTCAACAGGTTTTGAGGCAGTCATGGGGTATCTTCACATGACCGAGGATATCGACCGCCTAGAAGAGTTGGTTGCTTGGTGCATTGATGAAGTTGAAAAAGAAATCTAAAAATTCTGCTGAGAGCAGGATTTTTTGTTATTTAAAATTCATCTAGATTGTGAAAAATAAACGAAGTCTAAAAAGCAAGATTGTTTGAGAATCAAAGTAATTCAGTGTTTTAACAATAAAAAAATAAGATAAAACTGATATTTAGAGGCTTTAAAATGAGAAAATTAAGGAGTGTCTGACACGTGTAAAACCGCGATGTTATAACGTTTTTTATTAAAACTAATTTGACAGAAAGTAAAAAAAAAGTCTATAATATTAGTAAATGAGGCCATAAAAAAATGAGGAGGTGAATGGAAATAGCTAAGAAAAAAGTTTTCTATACAACTTTTGCTGCTTTGATTTTGTCTAGTTTTACGTTGCAAACAGGTAAAGCAGACGAAGTTCAGGTAAAACCTGATGAAGCTAAAATAGATTATGTTAATAGTGAGGCACCAGCTCCGCAAGTTGATTCTTCTTCAGTTGAGGCCAAGTCAGAACCAACCAGTCACGTAAGCTCAGTGGTGACCTCAACGTCATTGATGGTTGTCTCTTCAAGCGAGACAGATGAGGGACTTCTTGAGGTGCATTCTCAAGTTGAGATTGTAGAGACGAGTGTTTCTATGATTACACCTCATTCAGAAGAGGCTCGTGTCCAGGCTTTTGGTGAGGACAGATCTGTAGCTGCATCTGAGCGAGGAGATGCAAGCGCAACATCTGAATCTGAGCAAGCAAAACCAAATATTGTGCTTACTTATGATAAGTCTCGTGAGGCTACAGCGACGGCAGAGTCTCAGGCTGTGACTTCAATTTATAAGAGTGAAAGCACCCTATATACATCCGAACTTGCTGGAAATACACATGCAGTTATTGAAAAATCTGAATATTCTTCACTAGATTCTCATACGACATCTGTGAGTGCAACTAATATTAGTCAAGCGGTCGCAACATCTGAAGTTGCTTCAGAAGCTGCTAGCACTGTCAGCTCTCTTGCATCGACAACTGCAGAAACGAGTCAGTTAGATAAAGGTACAGAGGAGAGTTTGACTGTTCTCACAGTTGGTTGGAAAGATTCATCATCTACCTCAGAAGTCTTCAAAACTTCTGAAGTGGTCTCTATGCTACAGAGTGAGAGTTTGACCTATTCGTCAGAAGTAACCTTTACAGACGGACTTATCTCAGAGATTTTAGCGACTCCAATCACCTCTGAAGTTTATAGTGTTGTTCCTAAACGAGACAGTACTGGAGAGCTTCTTGAAGATCAACCAACTGTTACAGGGAATACAGATGTTCTCTATCTGGCACGTGGTGAAGTCTTTAATGTTAATTTCGATGTGAATAAGATGGAAGGTAAGAAAATCAAAGGCCTCAATCTGGTCCTTGATGGCAAACAAATCCATCATAGCTATTTTGTCGAAGGAACTTTGGATGAAGTAAATGCTGGTTTGAGTGCCTACCATTTGGCAGAGCAAACGACTGGTATTCACAAGATGACCTTTGAGTTGATTGATACGGATAATAATATTCATTATCTAACTCAAACATTTAGTGTCTTCAATGAAGGTGAGCGTCCGGTAACACCTGATAGTTACCGTAGGACTCAGTATCCATCAACGACGACAACAACAACGACCATACCTGTGACCTACAATACTAGTGTAAACAACTATACTGAAACAGCCAATCAGATACAGGCTACGGCAGTTAATGAGTTGGCTGAAACAACTAGAGCTCTGACACAACAATTGGCAGATCAAATTGCTGAGGTTTTGAGTGGTTGGTCTTCAGCGATTTCTGGAAACAGTTCAACAAGCACTGGCTCAATTGATATCTTCCAAGCAGCAGGTAAAACCATTACCCAGGCTGCGAGAAAGATTGCGGAATCCATTGCAGATCCAGATACAATTGGGAAGCAGGCTTTAGCTGCCGCAACGGTTGTTCTAGTTCTTCTAGTGCTTTATCTAGCAGCAATTACATTTATTTAACACGCTTTGCCCTCGTAAGAGGGCTTTTTTTATGATAGAATGGGCATATGAAAACAACTAAAGAATCAAGCCTAGATATTGTTTATGGTGTACATGCTGTAACGGAGAGTCTAGAAGCTAATACTGGAAACAAACTCTATATTCAAGACGATCTTCGAGGGAAAAATGTGGATGCTATTAAGGCCTTGGCGGCTGAAAAGAAGGTTTCCATCTCTTGGACACCAAAGAAAACCTTGTCTGATATGACAGGTGGGGCTGTTCATCAAGGTTTTGTCCTTCGTGTGTCAGAGTTCGCTTACTCTGATCTCTCAGTTATTATGGATAAGTCTGAGCAGGAGGAGAATCCTCTGATTCTCATTTTAGATGGACTTAACGATCCTCATAACTTTGGTTCTATCCTACGAACGGCTGATGCTACTCAGGTGACAGGAGTTATTATTCCCAAGCATCGTGCTGTAGGGGTAACACCTGTCGTTGCCAAGACATCAACAGGGGCGGTGGAGCATATTCCGATTGCGAGAGTGACTAATCTTAGCCAAACCCTTGATAAGCTTAAAGAAGCAGGTTTTTGGGTATTTGGTACAGATATGGATGGTACACCATCTCATAAATGGAACACAGCTGGCAAGCTTGCTCTTATCATTGGTAATGAAGGTAAGGGGATCTCTGCTAACATTAAGAAACAAGTTGATGAGATGATTACTATTCCTATGAGTGGCCATGTGCAGAGCCTAAACGCCAGCGTGGCAGCTGCAGTTCTCATGTATGAAGTTTATCGAAACCGATTGTAACTATGAAAAAAAGAATACTTCTGGTTGATGGTTATAATATGATTGCCTTTTGGCAAGAAACTCGTCAACTCTTTAAGACCAATCAGCTTGACCAGGCTCGTGAAACACTGCTTCGTAAGCTCAATCATTATGCTAACTTTGAGCATATTGATATCATCTGTGTGTTTGATGCCCAGTTCGTTCCAGGAACCCGTCAGCGCTATGATCAGTACCGTGTCAGTGTTATTTTTACTGAGGAAGACGAGACAGCCGATAGCTATATTGAGCGCTCAGCAGCCGAGATGAATACTGTTCAAAATCTAGTGGAAGTAGCAACTAGCGACTTGAATGAACAGTGGGCCATCTTTTCTCAAGGAGCTTTACGTGTTTCAGCGCGTGAGTTGGAAGAGCGTGTTAATACCGTTAAGTCGGATTTAGACAAGATGTCGGCACATATTGACTTAACAACCCCCAAGTTACGTCCATGGGACGAAACACAATTAGGAAAATTACAGAACCTTTTAAATGAAATAGAATAGAGGGATATATGACATTTAAAATTTTGACAGATTCAACAGCAGATCTAGATGAAAAATGGGCTCAGGAGAATGAGGTTGAACTCATTGGTCTAACCATTACTCTCGATGATATTACTTATGAGACCGTTGGTCCCAATCGATTAACCAGTGACCGTCTCTTGGAATGTATGCGAGACGGTGCTCAGCCGACTACAAGTCAGGTGAATGTTGGTCAATTTGAAGAGGTTTTTCGTCGTCATGCTCAAAATGGTGATGCTCTCCTTTATCTTGCCTTCTCATCAGTGCTTTCAGGTACTTATCAAAGTGCCGTTATGGCGCGTGACATGATTTTGGATGAGCATCCAGAAGCTGTCATTGAGATTGTAGATACTCTGGCGGCAGCAGGTGGAGAAGGTTATCTCTCTATCTTGGCGGCAGAAGCTCGTGACCAAGGTAAGAGTTTATCCGAAACCAAAGCCATGATTGAGGACATTCTGCCACGTTTACGAACCTATTTCTTAGTGGATGATCTCTACCATCTCATGCGTGGAGGTCGTCTTTCTAAGAGCTCAGCAATTATTGGTAGTTTGATTAATATCAAGCCTCTTCTTTGGTTAGACGCTTCGGGTAAGTTGGTTCCTTTGGCTAAAATCCGTGGACGTAAAAAAGCCATTAAAGAAATGGTGTTGCATGCTACTCAGGATATTGGACATAGTACAGCGATTGTCGCTTATGCTAATGATTTAGAAGCTGCGGAGAATTTAAAAGAACAATTGTTAGCAGTTGACGGCATTGAGCAAGTTCTTATTATGCCACTAGGTCCAGTTATTTCTACCCACGTCGGGCCAGATACCTTAGCCGTCTTTACGATTGGTAAAGAAGCTAGATAGAAAATAACGTCAGATAGGCTTTCCTATCTGACGTTTTTCGTTGTCTGAAATACTGTATCAATGGAAAAGAAGAAGATAATTTATACAAAATGAATGATATATTTGACATAGTATAAAATAATGCTATAATTAATATAGAAAATGGAGGAAACAAAATGAAGAAGTCAAAGAAAAAAGTAGCTAGCACGATGGATGAACGTGCTCGGTTAATCAGTGCAGAATCTGCTGCTGGAGGTTATTGGGTAGCCATGCTTGGTATATTTGTAACGATTCTGGTTACTGGTAAGACACACTCCCTAGACTTAGCTCAGTCATTATTATTCATCACTTTCTTTGGTTCTATGTGCGTAGTCGTGGTGCACAGCGTATCACGTAATGGGCATCCATGGTTACTGGACAAAAAAATTGAGAAGAGAGTTTTCGTATTATCCTGGGTAATGTTGCTTTTTGGAATTGTTATGTCATCAATTGGTCTATTAAGTTTAGTACAGTCGTTTGAGATGGGTAAGAATCTTATGAGTAGTGTAGCATTTTTGACATTGGGTTTGATCCTTATTTGTGATGGATGGGCTATTATCAAAAGAATCAGGAAGAACCGTCTGGAAGAACAGGAAGACGAAGAGTAGGATTTTTAAATGAAAAATTTAAAATTAAAGTCAGCACGTGTGGCAAAAGACCTCACTCAACAAGGCTTAGCCGATGCTATAGGAGTCTCTCGTCAGACCATCTCAGCTATTGAAAAGGGAGACTACAATCCGACCATAAATTTGTGCATTGCCATCT
>DBFVHV010000202.1:0-7816 GCA_048524165.1 Streptococcus sp. | reverse complement strand
AATGCTTATATGCTTGAACGATTTATTTGCGTGTTCGGGATTAAACCGGACATGCAAGTTATTGACAAACTTTTCAAAGAACTCATTTTATTTACTGCCATAGCCGCTTAGGCTTGGCGATTTTTTAACGAACTATTGAATTACCTTATACAAAACAGCACTGTTTTTGGTGAAAACTTTGGTGGTTTTGAATGCCTCAATATATTGGGAGACTATAGTACCCTTTCAAACCTATTGGCAGACAAACTTCATAGCGACCGATCTGATGATACTAAGAATATTTTCACAGCATTATCAGAGTATTATGCTAAAGTGAAGAAGGCGAATAAATTTCTCTTCATCGTAGTTGATGAATTTGGCAAGGTATTAGAACATGCAGCTAAGAATAATCCAGAGCGAGAACTTTACTTCTTACAAAAGTTAGCTGAGTTTGTAAATGTGCCTTCTAGGAATATTATTCTTCTGACCACTCTTCACCAAAATTTTGGCGCTTACGCAGGTAAACTGACCGATAGCCAAAGAAACGAATGGCTGAAAGTGAAAGGTCGATACAAAGAACTGGTGTTCAGCGAGCCTGTAGAGCAACTGCTATATCTTGCAGCTGAGCAAATCTCCAACACAAATCTGAGATATGATTCTGCAGCAATGGTTGAAATCTTAGCATTGGCCAAACGAACAAAGTTTATCTCGCCACAACTAGACGGAAAGACTATTAAGAAGTTGTTCCCCTTAGACGCTTTCTCTGCCATGTGCATGACTAAGGCTATCCAGAGATACGGTCAAAATGAGAGAACTCTTTTTTCCTTCTTAATGTCGAAGGGAGCAAATTCGTTCAGTGAGTTCGTTCCTCAAGAAAATGAGACCTATAACCTAGCTATGGTTTATGACTATCTAGTGTATAATTTCTATTCGTTTCTTTCAGAAGCGAATGCAGACTCAATGAACTGGACCTCGATGCGCGTAGCTATCGAGCGTGTAGAAAGTGGCGTTATACATGCTGCTTACATTGCTGACGCCTTGAAGATAGTCAAAAGTATTGGCTTGCTCAGTTTGTTTGGTAGTTCAGCTACGTCAATTAGCAAGGAACTCTTGATAGCTTATGCCCAAAAAGCATTAACCATTAAGAGCCCAGAGAAGGTAATTGATGCGTTAACAGCGCAAAAAATTATCAGATTTGCATCCTACAAGTCTTCTTACATCCTCTTTGAAGGAACTGACTTAAACTTAGAAGATGAGCTCTTTAATGCAGCCAATATCGTACAGAAACCAGCTGCTGAAATTAGCAACCTGAGTCCCTACTTGACTCAAAAAGCCATTGCTGTATCTGAAGAGTATTATCGTAATGGCACACCTCGCTATTTTGAATATGTTGCCAGAAATGAGGCAGAAGCCATTATGCCGCAAAATGACATAGATGGATATGTGCAGCTCGTATTTCCTTTGGATGACCAAGGAATACCTTTAACGTTGCGTATTTCTAAAGAATCTCCCTATGCGAACATCTTTGTGGTGTTTACCAATGTTGACAAGATTACCAAACATCTGTATGAGATAGCCAAACTTCAATATCTTATTGAAAATGTCGTACTAGATGACCGTGTGGCAAAGAAAGAAATCGAAAACCAAATAAAGTTTGAGAAGTCACAACTTAATAGCGTAATAAATGACTCTTTAGTATCTGGTTCGCAGAACTGCACCTGGATATACAAAGGCGAAATTATGGATGTTAGAAGCTTTAGAGACTTCAACAAACTGCTGTCTGCTGTTTGTAAGGATGTATATTCTTCTACACCTATCTTAAGAAATGAACTTTTCAATAAGCAGAAATTGAGCTCTGCCATTTCATTAGCAAGAGTCAAACTTCTTGATGCTATGATGGAAAATAGTGATAAAGAAGACTTTGGCTTTGCAGAGGCTACATGTCCCCCTGAAAAGACCATTTATTATACTATTTTCCAAAGTACCGGCATTCATCGAATGTCGCAAGATGGTATTTATATACTTGGTGAGCCCCAAAACGATCTTATTAAGGAGCTTTGGACAGTATGCTGTAACTTTATCAGTTCTACGACTGATAAGCCGAGAAAAGTTAGCGAGTTGATTAAGATTCTAAAAGCGCAGCCCTTTAAACTCAAACAAGGTGTTATTGACTTTTGGATTCCCATTTTCTTGTTTATCAAACAGCAAGATTTTGCTATCTATAATAGCAACGGTGCCTACGTCATGAACATTACTAAGGAGTTCTTTGAATTGCTACAAAAGCATCCAGCTGAGTTTACAATCAAAGCATTCAATGTAAGTGGCGTAAAGATTGAATTTTTCAAAAAATATCGCCAGTTTCTGCGTAAAGATGATGGTACCACCCTCGGTTCTACATCCTTTATTGAGACCTTTAAACCGTTCTTGCAGTATTATAGAAGTCTCAATGAATACGCTAAGAACACTCGGAAATTCGAAAATGTATCAACGGCAAAGTTTCGCGATATATTAGCTCAAGCCAAAGACCCCGAAAAGGCATTCTTTGAAGATTTGCCCGAAGCTTTTGGCTATCAAGGTGAACAATTGACCAATAATCAAGAGTTCATAGAGCAATATCTTGAAAAGATTCAGACAGCTGTTAGAGAGTTGAATGTTTGCTATGATAATGCGATAACACGTATCGAAAATCGAGTTAAAGATGAGCTTTCCTTGGACGGTTCGTATGAAGCATACAAGCAGAATCTTGAGAATCGATATATGCATGTAAAGAAACATCTGCTCACAACTAAATGTCGCACGTTTCTTGAACGTATATTAGCTCCTTCCGGTTCTCCAAAGGAGTTTTATGAGAAAATCTGCAATGTTGTTATTGATAAACAACTTGTTCAGATGCGCGATAAAGAAGAAGAATCATTACTTGATAATTTGATTTTCTTTTTCCATGAATTGGATCGACATGTTGCCATATCCTCAATGGATGCTGGTTCAGACGAAGTTTTCAATTTTGAGATTGCATCAACATCACATGCAATGGCGCACTCTCAGACATATCGACTTCCAGAAAAGCAGAAGGCCAAAGCAAAAGAAATATCTCAAGCTATTGAAGCGCTTCTGACAGGTGATAGCAACTTAGATGTATGCGTATTACTTAAAATGTTGAACGAAAAATTAGCTAAATAATGGTAAGACATATCTTAGGTATATCAGGCGGCAAAGATAGTGCTGCACTAGCTATATATATGAAGGATAAGTATCCTGATTTAAAGGTCGATTATTACAACTCAGATACAGGTTGTGAACTGGAAGAAACTGAGGTCTTAATCAATCGACTTGAATCCTATTTAGGTGGTATTACTCGACTGCGTGCTGCAGAAGGTAGTCCAGAACCAACGCCTTTCGAACATTTTTTGAAGGCTAGTGGTAACTTTCTTCCCTCTCCCCAAGCAAGATGGTGTACCCAGAAAATGAAGCTTGCTGAAATGGAAAAATTTGTAGGTGACGAACCAACAATTTCATATGTTGGAATCAGAGGAGACGAAGAGCGTGAAGGTTATGTCTCAACGAAACCAAATATTCAAGCAATATTTCCCTTCAGAAAAAACATCTGGAGTTTGGACGTTATCAACCAATTTTTGAGCCCAAAGAATGCAGAGAAGGTTAGATCAATCTACCTGCAGGTATGTCCTGATAATTTGGTTGACCCTATTCTCAAGGTTTTAGACACCCCATTAACGAGAGATTTTTATTATAGCAAAAAACTCAATGCACTTCTAGATATAGACGTTAAGGTTTTCAATAAAGCTGTCTATGAATATTTGAAGACGACAGACCTACCTGTTGGTCAATTAGATGAGTTTCCGCTGATAGACAACGATGATGTTCTTGTAAAGGATGACATCTTCTCAATTTTGGAAGATTCGGGTGTTGGTGTTCCTGCATACTATAAGCCTGTTGAATTTGAGGTGGATGGTAGAAAAGGAACCTATAGCCGTAGTCGTTCAGGTTGTTACTTCTGTTTTTACCAGCAGAAGATAGAATGGATATGGCTATACGAACAACACCCTGATTTATTCAAGAAGGCTATGGAATTTGAGAAGGATGGCTATACATGGAATCAGCATGAAAGCCTTTCTGAACTCATTAAGCCTGAACGTGTTCGTCAGATCAAACTGGATGCAATCAAAAAGCAAGAAGCCAAGAAGAAACAAGGTGATGGCACCTTACTCGGCCAGTTAGATGATGACGAAGAACTCATGTGTGCTAACTGTTTCATTTAATATCGATACATTATGCTTAAGTCGAATGTAGTATGGCCTGATAGCCGACGTTTCAAATCACGTTCAGAGTGGGAACCAATAGGTTTCTTCTCCGAAGCGCTATGTAATGCTACACAGTTTGATTTGTACTTGGGCTTCTTTTCTTCCTCTGCTATAAATGTATTAGCTGACAGCTTTGCAAGCTTTCTTTATCAAGGTGGAAAGATGAGAATGATTATAAACGATATTCTCTCTTCTGATGATAAGCACGTGATGATGGTTAGTGAATCGGATACCAATATTCCATTTTTTGATTTGTCTAACTTGGAGTCATTGAGCTATACATTGTCAAACAGAGATAAGCACTTTTTTGAATGCCTTGCTTGGTTGATAAAAAATGAGAGAATTGAAATTAAAATCGTTTCACCTAAAGAAGGTCATGGCATATCACATGCCAAATGTGGCCTTTTTAGTGATGGCTTAAACAGAGTCGCTTTTGATGGATCATGCAATTTTTCACGAACGGCTCTAATCGAAAACATAGAGAGCATTACTGCATTCTGTGATTGGGATGGTCAAGGTGATGTTTTTAAGATTAATGATATTCAAGAAGAGTTCAATCGTACCTTTACAGGCTACAATGATACTGTCACCTACTTGAGTTGCGACAAAGTCAAAACTGCAATTACCACTACTTTTGCGGAAAAAGACATTAAAGAGCTCGTTGAGGATGAGAATGTCTTGATAAGCAAATCTCTTGAAAAGGAATTGCCATCAAGTATAAGTAAGTATCTGACAAAAGCTAAGGTAAGAGTCCTTGATATGATTGATAAGATGGCTCCATCCAAGCCATCTGTTGAGGATTCTGATGAGCCTAAATTCCCATTTCCTGAGCCAAGAGAGTATCAAAAACAGGCTTTTGATAATTGGAAGAACAATAAGCAGCAAGGCTTGTTTGCTATGGCTACAGGTACAGGTAAAACATTGACTTCATTAAATTGCTTATTGAACATATACAAGAAATATCGCTTCTATAAATCTATCATTTTAGTTCCGACGATAACTCTAGTAGATCAATGGGAACAAGAATGTAAACGATTTAACTTCAAAAACGTTGTTAAGGTCAGCTCCAAAAATGCAAAATGGAAAGACGAAATAGGCGCTATTAAACTCAGAGAAGAGATTAATGATAACGCAGACGTTTCGTATGTCATTATAGCTACTTATGCATCGTTTGCCCGTGAAGCAATTTTTAAGGAGCTAATGTCTTTCAATAAGATGACTCAAAAACGTCTCCTGTTTATTGCTGATGAAGCACATAATATGGGGGCAGGTAGAATCTTAGACCGGCTAAATGGCATTAAATATTTAAGACGCATTGGCCTTTCTGCCACTCCAGAGAGGCAATACGATGATGTAGGAAATAAAGCCGTGATGAATTTCTTTGGATGTGAAAAAAGTTATACTTTTGAATACTCCATGAGAGATGCTATTGAAAATGGTTTTCTTTGCAGATATTACTACTATCCTCATCTTGTAAGACTCACCGACGAGGAAATGTCTGAGTATATGCATATTTCTACGCAACTCGCTAAGTTCTACAGCAATGAGCGCAGATGCTTTAATACCGATGACGATATAGTAATGCGCCTGCTACTTAAACGCAAACGTATTATACATAAAGCGTCTAATAAGGATAGTATTTTCAAAAGCATCTTAGAACAACGATACAAAGAAAAAGGAAATCTAAAATACACCTTAGTCTACGTACCCGAAGGTTCACGCCCAGACGATGAACAATCAGATATGTATGATAAGCGTGAAGATGTAGAATCTGATGATTACTCTGAAAATTTAATTGATAAGTATTCTCAGATAGTCTTAGATGTAAGTAACGAAACAACAGTAAAAAAGTTCGTTTCAGGCATCAAAGAGAGAGGTATTATACTCGACAAATTCGCCAAAGGTGAAATAGAAGTACTTACTTCCATGAAATGTTTGGACGAAGGTGTTGACGTTCCACGTAGTGAAATGGCAATATTCTGTGCAAGTACAGGTAATCCTAGACAATTCATTCAGCGTCGAGGTCGTATTTTAAGAAAACATCCCGACAAGCATATGGCTGTTATTCATGACCTAGTTGTTGTGCCTGAAATAAACTCAGAACAAGAAAACTACGCTATGGAACGCAACCTTCTACAAAGTGAATTAAAACGAGTTCATGACTTCGCCATTCTTTCGGAAAATGCAGATTTTGCATATACTGAATTAGAAGACGTTACGTCATACTATAACCTATCAATATTCTAAAGATGGCATACAAATCAAATCTTGACAAGATGCTCGAAGCTGTGCTTCTTGATGAGCAGTTAATGAAGTTTGGCAAGTATGAGGCTTATGAAGTCGGCAATATTTATCAAGCTTTAGAGTCTGACAATTACGTCATAAACGTAGTTGCCCAAATTATTAAAAGATGCTCTGAAGATGACGCTAAAGAGAGCGAAATCTGGAGAGAAATTAATGACTATTTAAAAAGAAACGTATGATTATAAAGGAATTACGAATCAAGAATTTCCGAAGCTACTACGGCGATAATAATCGTTTTGTCTTTTCGGATGGTCTTACTCTAATTATCGGCGACAATGGTGATGGTAAGACGACTTTCTTTGAAGCACTCCAGTGGTTATTCAATACGACCGTTGATAAAGGAAGTATGGACCATGTTTCAGAAATGAGAAAATCAAAGCTGGAAATCGGTGAATCAGATGAAGTAACAGTTTCGATGCTATTTGAACATGACGGTGAGAAGAGTGTTGAGAAGTCATTTTCATTTGAACGCACAGGAGAAGATACATTTAAGGTTGGTTCCCTTATGTATCGAGGCTTTGAAACCAATAATTCTGAGCGTGTTTCTGTTAATGGTAAAGCCCTAATTGACAGATGCTATGATGCCTTCATACAGCGTTTTAGTATGTTCAAGGGAGAATCTGAACTTAATGTATTTGACAGTCCAACTGCCCTGAAGGATTTGGTAGATAAATTTTCTGATATTCGTCAGTTCGATAAGCTTGAAGAGTTCTCAGCATCATTTGCACAGAAAGCAAATACAGCATATCTCAAACAGATTAAGTCTGATGAAAAAGTTTCAAAAGAAGCAAGTTCATTGGAACTTAGAATTAAGCATAAAGCTGATGAAATAAGCCAAACCAAGACAGATATTAAAGAAAAGACCCACTCGTTAGAGTTGTTTACGACCAAGCTTTCTCAATTGGAACAGAGTCAGGAGACCTCTGAACGATACAAGGATATTTCAAATCGCTTTAAAACCAAACAGGAAAAAGCGACGAGATTAAGAGCTCAAATTGGAATGGTGGACTATAACCATAGTCTGCTTGATAAATTATGGATTCTGGGTGCATTTCCTCCAATCCTCAAAGAGTTTCAACAAAAATGTTCTGCTCTAAGTAAGGAAAAACGTCAACTCGAACGAGATTTCGATAAGCAGCAGGCAGCAGCGAAAGCGAAGCTTGATACAATCAAAGAACTACAAGGTGTGCTAATTAATGGTGCAACTGAACTTC
>DBFVHV010000201.1:0-1587 GCA_048524165.1 Streptococcus sp. | reverse complement strand
ACATTTCCGAGAGGCTATCCATGGAAAGTTGTTAGATGGTATTTCGAAAGAAGATGCAGAAACAGCTTTTCGAGTCTTTCACCAAATTCGTAAGAATTTAGAGAAAAATAAGGAGTAACTTATGTTTAAAATTTTTAAACGTTTGACGGCAAAAGAGTTAAGTATGATTGTCTTAACTGTGATATTTGTTTGTTTGAACGTCTATCTAAACTTGAAAATTCCAGACTATATGTCTGACATTACAACCCTCTTATCAACCAAGGGGACTAAGGCGTCGGATATTTTTGCTTGGAATACGGATGCCCCAGGGATGCGAATGCTTTTAATGTCCTTTGCGGGCTTTATGGCCTCTGTAGTGGTTGGTTTTCTAGCTGCCAGAACAGCAGCTAGTTTTACCACTCGTCTTCGTGATGATATCTTCCATCAGGTTTTAGATTTTTCGGATGCCGAGATTAAGAAATTCTCTATTCCTAGTCTTTTGACCCGTACGACAAACGATATTACACAATTACAGATGGTACTGACCATGGGGTTACAGGTTATTACACAGGGACCTATTATGGCAATCTGGGCTATTACAAAGATTGCTGATAAAAATGGGAATTGGCTTCTTGCCTTGCTTGTCGCTGTGGCAGTAATTGCCATTCTCATGCTCTTCCTCTTGATTATGGTCATGCCTAAGCAACGTTTGATTCAAACTTTGACAGATAAACTCAATAGTGTGACGCGTGAATCTCTTACTGGGATTCGTGTGGTACGTGCCTATAACGCTGAGAGTTATCAAGAGGATAAATTTGAAAAGGCCAATACTGATCTGACCCAAAACAATCTTTTCATCGGTCGTTCTTTTGCCTTATTGACACCGGTAATGACTGCTGTATCTAGTGGTTTGACGCTAGCTATTTATTGGATTGGTGCGCATCTGATTGAAGATGTTAAGATTCCAACAGATCCAACTAAGATTGCTGGTGCCATGGAAAATAAGGTCCATCTCTTCTCAGATATGGTGGTTTACTCATCTTATGCCATGCAGGTTGTTATGGGATTCATGATGATGATTGTTGTCTTCTTCCTTCTTCCACGAGCAGTTGTAGCCGCTGGACGTATCAATGAAGTTTTAGATACTCAATCTTCAGTTGCTTACCCTGAACGTAGTTATGAAAAGCCTAAAGAAGTCGGAACTGTTGAATTTGAAGATGTTTCCTTCCGTTATTCTGAGACTTCAGAGCCTGTTTTGGAGCATGTTAGCTTCAAAGCTAAAAAAGGAGATACGGTTGCTTTTATTGGTTCAACGGGATCTGGTAAATCAACGCTTGTCAACCTTATCCCACGCTTCTACGATGCAACGCAAGGAACTATCAAGGTTGACGGCGTTGATGTTCGAGATTATGATCATGACACCTTGCACAATATTGTCGGTTATATTCCACAAAAGGCAGTACTTTTCTCAGGGGACATCACATCAAATATGACAATGGGAACTAGCAATAACAGTCCTCTCGATGACGCTAAAATTTGGGAAGCTCTCGAATTGGCTCAAGGAAAAGACTTTGTTGAAAATAAAGAAGGTCAACTTAAAGCAGAAGT
>DBFVHV010000200.1:0-2381 GCA_048524165.1 Streptococcus sp. | reverse complement strand
GTAAAACTCCTAAAATTCTGTCGCATTTTAGCGTTCTTAGTATCATAAAATATGGCTTTTGAGATTATTATGCCAAAGCTTGGTGTGGACATGCAGGAAGGCGAGATCATCGAGTGGAAGAAACAAGAGGGTGATTTGGTTAATGAGGGGGATATCCTTCTTGAAATCATGTCAGATAAAACGAACATGGAACTTGAAGCAGAAGATTCAGGTGTTCTGTTGAAGATTACTCGTCAGGCTGGTGAAACAGTACCAGTTACTGAGGTTATTGGTTACATCGGAGCAGAAGGTGAAGTTGTAGCCGATAATGCTGCGAGCGCACCAGCTGCAGAAGTTACGCCACAAGTTGAAGAAGTTGCTGATGTGGAAGCACCTGTAGTCGCACCACAACCACAGGTCGCTGTGGTTCATGAAGGTGGCAAAGTACGTGCAACACCTAAAGCACGTAAAGTGGCGCGTGAGATGGGGATTGACCTTGCTCAAGTTCCAGGAACTGGGGCAAAAGGCCGTGTTCATGCAGATGATGTTGAGAACTTTAAGGGTGCTCAACCTAAGGCGACACCATTGGCTCGCAAGATTGCAGCAGACCTCGGTATTGATTTAGCTACCGTATCTGGAACAGGGTTTGGTGGTAAGATTACTAAGGAAGATATTCTTGCAATCAGTGCTCCAGCGCAAGTTAAGGAAGCTGCAGCTGCATCCGTGGTTGAAGCTAAACCTGAAAAAGTCTTGCCAGAAGGTGTGGAAGTCATCCCAATGTCTGCTATGCGTAAGGCTATTTCTAAGGGAATGACGCACTCTTACTTAACTGCGCCAACCTTTACCCTTAACTATGATGTGGACATGACTAACCTTATGGCTCTTCGTAAGCACGTCCTTGATCCAATCATGAATAAGACTGGTATGAAGGTGACCTTCACTGATTTGATTGGTTTGGCAGTTGTGCGTACCCTTATGAAAGAGGAACACCGTTACCTCAATGCATCCTTGATTGATGATGCACAAAATATCGAATTACACAAATTTGTTAATCTTGGTATTGCCGTTGGTCTAGATGATGGCTTGATTGTACCTGTAGTTCATGGTGCGGATAAGATGAGTTTGTCTGACTTTGTGGTGGCTTCTAAGGATGTCATCAAAAAAGCTCAGGCTGGTAAATTGAAGGCGGCAGAAATGTCAGGTTCTACTTTCTCTATTACTAACTTGGGAATGTTTGGAACCAAGTCTTTCAATCCAATCATTAATCAACCAAACTCAGCCATCCTTGGTGTTTCAGCAACTATTCAGACACCAGTTGTTGTTGATGGTGAAATTGTCGTACGTCCAATCATGGGTCTCTGCTTGACTATTGACCACCGTATTGTTGATGGTATGAATGGAGCCAAATTCATGGTTGACTTGAAGCATTTGCTTGAAAATCCAATGGAATTGTTGATTTAAGTAAAAAATATCTGAAAACTGAAGTTTTAAATAGAAAGGAGAGAGCGTTAAAGCGTTTGAGTCGATTTGAACTCGAACGAAATGCTTCGGAATTTAGATAGTTTTACTTGTGTGCAAGCACACTAACGTAAAACTCCTAAAATTCTGTCGCATTTTAGCGTTCTTAGTATCATAAAATATGGCTTTTGAGATTATTATGCCTAAGCTCGGTGTGGACATGCAAGAAGGCGAAATTATCGAGTGGAAAAAACAAGAGGGAGACGTGGTTAATGAGGGAGATATCCTTCTTGAAATCATGTCAGATAAGACGAACATGGAACTTGAAGCAGAAGACTCAGGTGTTCTTTTGAAGATTACCCGTCAGGCTGGTGAAACAGTGCCAGTTACTGAGGTTATTGGTTATATTGGAGCAGAAGGTGAAGTTGTAGCTGATAATGTTGCGAGCGCAGCAGCTTCTGAAGCAACAGCTCAATTGGAAGCTGCTGGACTTGAAGTCCCTAAAGCACCTGCTCCAGCTACTCCAGCTCCAGCGGCAGCAGAAAAAGCACCACTTGCTGATAACGAATATGATATTATTGTTGTTGGTGGTGGTCCAGCTGGTTACTATGCGGCTATCCGTGGAGCACAACTTGGCGGTAAGGTTGCTATTGTTGAAAAATCAGAATTTGGTGGAACATGTTTGAATAAGGGATGTATCCCAACTAAGACCTACCTTAAAAACGCAGAAATCCTTGATGGACTTAAGATTGCAGCAGGTCGTGGTATCAACCTAGCATCAACAAACTACACCATCGATATGGATAAGACAGTTGACTTTAAGAACTCTGTCGTTAAGACCCTTACTGGTGGTGTTCAAGGTCTTTTGAAGGCTAACAAGGTCACTATTTTCAACGGTCTTGGTCAAGTTAACCCAGATAAGACAGTTACTATTGGTTCAGAAA
>DBFVHV010000199.1:0-4379 GCA_048524165.1 Streptococcus sp. | reverse complement strand
CGGAGCAGTTGAAACCCAAAGCAAGTTTTGCTATTGAGAATAATAACACTCAAAATGGTACATTTGACGCCGTCATCACTAATATCAACGCACCTTTGGGTGTTAAGGAAGTTTTGGTTCCATCCTGGAGTTTAGAGAATGGTCAAGATGACCTTATTTGGCATAAGGCGACTAAGCAATCTGATGGTAGCTATCGTGTTACTATAAAGGCAAGTGAGCATAAGGGTAATAAAGGAAATTACCGTGCCGATGCCTACATCGTGGACAACTCTAGCAATCGACACTACATTGCTGAAAAAGTGGTGTCTGTTGATTATGCTCGACCAAGCGGTGTCCTTACGATTGAAAATAATAACACTACAACAGGTACCTTTGATGCTGTTGTCCGTAACATTGTTGCGCCTACAGGCTTGAAAGAGGTTCTTGTGCCATCATGGAGTCTGGCTGGTGGACAGGATGACCTCATCTGGCATAAGGCAACTCGCCAAGCGGATGGCTCTTATCGTGTGACGATTAAGGCAACTGATCATAAGAATTCTACTGGTAAATACCGTGCTGATGCCTATATCGTAGATGATTCGAACAAACGTTTCTACCTTACTGAAAAAGTGGTAGAAGTTAGCCAAACTCGCCCTAGTGCAAGTCTCATTATTGAAAACAATAATGCCGAATTGGGAACTTTTGATGCCGTTGTTCGTAATATTTCTGCTCCAAATGGTGTTAAAGAAGTATTAGTTCCATCATGGAGTCTTGTGAATGGTCAGGACGATCTTGTTTGGCATAAAGCAACTCGACAATCAGATGGTAGTTATCGTGTAACAATCAAGTCTAGCGAACACAAGAATTCACTAGGAAATTACCGTGCTGACCTTTATATCGTAGATAATGCCAACAAACGTTATTATGTCACTGAAACGGTGGTAGACGTTAAACATAACAAACCAATTGGTACGATTTCAGTAGTCAACAATAACAAGGATACTGGAACATTTGATGTCATTATTAGTGATGTATATAGTCCTAAGGGTGTGCGTACTGTCCAAGTACCTATTTGGTCTGAGACTGATGGCCAAGATGATATTCGTTGGTATGAAGCGACTCGTCAATCAAATGGAACTTATACGGTAAATGTTCAAGCTATTAATCATAAAAATTCTACAGGCTTGTACAATATTCATTTGTACTATATTTTAAATGATGGCTCACAAGTTGGTGTTGGTGGGACAAGTACAACACTCGAATTCCGTAATGCCAAGACAAAAACGCAAACCTATATCACTAATGTTAATTCAGAAGCAGGTAGTTTTACAGTAGTAGTTGATCAAGCACCGCAAGGTCGTCAGATTAAGAATATCCGTGTAGCTGTATGGTCAGAAAGCAACCAAGGCAACCTTTCTTGGTACAATACGGCTCCAACTGGCTCACACACTGAAGTCAATGTTTCGACTGTTAATCATAAGAATCTTATCGGTAACTACACGACTCATGTTTATGTAGATTATGTAGATAATACGGTAGAAGGTTTCAACCTTGGTGAGACAGCTCTTGCTCCACGTAATCGTCGTGTTGAGCCTCAGACTACTTATTATTCTCAACGTGATCCTCGATGGGCTTCTAAGTGGTACGGTGTCAGCAATATGGACCAGTCAGGCTGTGTTCCAACATCACTTGCTATGACCTTTACAGATATTTTGGGAACTGTCATTGCACCAACGACAGTTGCTGATTACTTATACTACAATACAAATTCATTTAATAAAACATCAGTCGCTGGTACAGATGCAGATGGTATTGTCTTAGCAAGTAAAAACTGGGGACTCAAGAGCAATGTGCTTTCAAGCATTGCTAACATTGCTTCAGCCTTGATGTCAGGTCAACACGTTCTTGCCGCAGTAGGAGCAAGCCAATTTATCAATTATCCTTACACTCATGAAATCGTACTTCATGGCTATGATAATGGTAAAACATATGTTCGTGATCCATTTAACGCCAATAACAATGGTTGGTATTCATTGGATTACATTCATGGTGTTCAGAGTCGAGATTCGATGGATACTAAGCTTGGTGCACCGTTCTTCTCAATCTTTGCTTAATCTATAAATCAAAGGTCTTTAGAAGGGAACTTCTAAAGGCTTTTTTAGTCTTATTTTTTGATAGTGATATTTTGTATTTTTCTATTTTCAGAATATTATATACTTAGTTGGAATCTCATAGTCATGGGTTTTTACGATGTTATTTTTGGACAATTTTGATACTTTTAGTATAGAAAACACTTATTTTTTTATCATTTTTGTAGTTTTTTTTAGAGAATTATCACTTTTACTCTATTCGTAAGACATTTTCTGTGGTAAAATGGGTGACGTATTAAAAAGTGTCAAAGGAAAGCTAAATGCGAACAAAAGATTTATCTATTATGCCAGTGCAGCAGTCCTCATGGTAGTAACCACACAAGTGGCTAGTGCCGAAGAAGTAGCGACGCAAATGCCTACGTATACTGAAGGAAACCAGTATCAACCTGCGACTTCAGCAGATATTTTTGGTGGTGGAGCAGTCCTTGTGCAAGAGTCACCATCAACAACCCCAAGTTCAACTGTAGCGTAAGCTCCTAAAGCCACTAGTGAAGTAGCAAACTCAAGTGCTCCACAAGCCAGTCAAGCAAGTTCAACAACGATTGTTGCATCTGAAGCTAGAGGAGTTACATCTGAATCGATAACCTCGCCTAACACAGTAGTAAGTTCAGAAAATGCTAGGGTATCGACGACTGCTTCTGAGGTTTCAAGCACCTCGGTAGCTGAACCAGCTAAGTTGACACATGCCTCAGCTTCATCTCACGATACTGATGTTCTAAAACCTAAGGCAAGCTTCTCAATTGAGAATAATAATAAGGTAACTGGTACCTTTGATGCTGTTCTTCGAGATATTGTTGCACCATTGGGTGTGAAAGAGGTTCTTGTCCCATCTTGGAGTCTAGCTAATGGTCAAGATGACTTGATTTGGCATAAGGCAGCTAAGCAAATGGATGGCTCGTATCGTGTAACAATTAAGGCGGTTGATCACAAAGGGGAAGCTGGCAATTACCGTGCGGATGCCTATGTTGTTGATCGAACAAATAAGAGACATTTTATAATTAAGAAAATGAGAGAATCTGATGGTTCTCTTTTTCTAATAATCTCGCAGAGAAAACGCTTGCATAATTTTAATCTAAATGGTATATTAAAAAGCATGAAAACGTTATCAAAAGGAGTTACTATGAAAAGAAATACCCAAGCTAATAATGGAAAAGTCCTTCGTTATAGCCTTCGTAAGTACAAGTTGGGCTTGGCTTCTGTAACCATTGGAGCTGTTTTTTTGAGCTTTACGGCTGTTCAAGGAGTTAAGGCAGAAGAAGCAGTTTCAACACCTGCAACAAGTACACAAGTAGAACCAGCTGATTCTAGCCTCTTTGCCAGTAATCAAGTTACTGAGACGCCTACCTCCTCTGTAACTACTGAGACTGAAACAGGGCCTAAATCAAGTAATACAGGCCTTATTCAGGAAGAGAACACAGCTCGTCATGATACTGGAAAATCAGACGCGGTTGCAGAAAACACATCAAATAATGTAACTACTGATCGAGCTGATATTTCAACATTGACTAATGCTAATGCGTCTGAGGATCCTATTGCTGAGGGGACTATTCGCTTGCATTTCCAAGAGTTACCAAGTCCAGACAAGTCATCACTTGGTCTTTGGACTTGGGATGATGTTGAGACACCATCATCTCAGAAGGGCGCTTGGCCAACAGGGGCAACCTCATTTTCATCTGCAAAAGAGGATGATTATGGTGTCTATTTAGATGTGAAGTTGTCTGCTGCACCTAAAAAGCTTAGTTTCTTAATTAATAATGCTGCTGGAACAAACCTTTCAGGTGACAAAACAGTAGAAATTCTTAGCCCTCAAATGAATGAGGCCTGGATTGACAAGGATTTCCAAGTTTACAGTTATCAGCCTATCCCTCAAGACCACGTTCGTATCAATTATTTCCGTACAGATGGTGATTACAGTAATAAGTCTGTCTGGTATTGGGGTGACGTTAAAGACGCGCCAAGTAATTGGCCTGATGGTGTTAACTTCAAATTGAATGGTAAGTATGGTGCCTATTTAGACATTCCACTAACAGAGGCAGCTAAATCTATCGGATTTTTACTCTTAGATGAGAGCAAAACAGGAGATGATGTGAAAATTCAACCAAATGACTATAAATTTAGTGACTTGAAAAAATCTCGTCAGCTTTTTGTGCGAGATTTAGATCCAACAATCTATACTAATCCTTACTTTGTTAAAGATGTGCGTTTGACTGGAGCTCAGCAAATTAGCCCAAGCCAAATTGACCTTAGCTT
>DBFVHV010000198.1:0-4696 GCA_048524165.1 Streptococcus sp. | reverse complement strand
TGACAAAAAATTAAACGACTCAGCAACTTGGCTAGATGTCGTTTCTATCTAAAGGAGAATAATCATGCCAGATATTACCATTCATACAATCGAAACTGCACCAGAAGAAGTCAAAGACGTCCTTCAAACAGTCAAAGATGCCAATGGGGGATACATTCCAAACTTGATTGGTCTCCTTGCTAATGCGCCAACTGCGCTTGAAACTTACCGCACTGTCGGTGAAATCAATCGTCGCAATTCATTGACACCAACTGAACGTGAGGTTGTTCAAATTACAGCTGCTGTTACTAACGGCTGTGCCTTCTGTGTGGCAGGTCACACAGCCTTTTCAATCAAGCAAATCCAAATGACACCACAACTTTTGGAAGCCCTTCGTAACCGTACACCAATCGAAGACGATCCAAAACTTGATACCCTTGCTAAATTCACTATTGCTGTGATCAATACCAAAGGTGCTGTTGGTGACGAAGCCTACAATGACTTTTTGGAAGCTGGTTACACTGCGCAAAATGCCCTTGACGTTATCTTGGGTGTCAGCCTTGCTAGCTTGTGTAACTACGCTAACAATCTCGCACAAACACCGATTAACCCTGAACTTCAAGAATACGCTTAATGTAAAGCAAAACTGATAAACTAGAGGAGGACCTAAGCCTATGTCATATTTTTCAAAAGAATTCCTTACTTGGTTAGACACCAATGCTGATCTCATCGACCAAGAATCTGGGCCAATTGCCAATCAACTCTTGAAAAAGATTGCTGAACATGATATTTTTAAAGTAAGCGTTCCCAAAGAGTATGACGGCTTAGGTGGAGAACCTACTCAAGTTGTTGATTTTCTTGGGGAACTCGCACAGCATTCCTTAACGGCTTCCTTTATTTCTTGGGGACATCGTACTTTTATCGAATATATTTTAAGCAGTGATAATCCCTATCCTAGACAAGCATGGTTAGCTGAACTCTTTAATGGTGAACGAGCTGGAGGTACCGGTTTGTCTAATGCCGTTAAATTTCTATCAGATATCGAGGAACTCAATGTCACTATTTCTCAAGAAGGTGATGACTACTATCTCGATGGTCGTCTCCCTTGGGTAACTAACCTTCGTTCTGATAAATTCGCTGCTCTCTTTGCTGCTGGATTTAATGATGACCTCCAACCTTGGATTATTACCATTCCATCAGAAGCTGAGGGCTTAAGCCGTTCAGCTGATCTAGAATTTGTATCCTTGCAGGGCTCCAACACTGCTAGCTTGACCTTCAATCATGTCAAACTAGACCCTAATTGGATTCTTTCCAAAGACGCTGTAGACTTTATCGCCAAAACACGACCTAACTTCCTTGGCTTCCAGTTTGGCTTAGCCTTTGGTTTGGCTCAACGCTCCCTTAATGAGGTAGAAAGCAGTCTAGCTAGCAATCGAAGCGTTCTTCGAAATGAGTTTGAAACAACACGTGAAGCCCTGCTAAACATTCAAGACCAACTCTATGCAGGTCTTAATGATCCAAGCTACTTCATCGATAACCCACGTGAACTCTTCCAGCTTCGCATCGACATTGTAGATGTAGTGGCTAATAGCCTCTTATTAGAGCTTCAAGCTAGTGGTGGTCGTGGTTATCTTAAAGAATCTGATTCTAGTTTTATTCGACGTTGGAACGAAGGTGTTTTTCTTCCAATTGTATCTCCAAGTGCTGTGCAACTCCGTCATATCCTCGCAAATCAGTAATTAATCAGAAAGGTGTTACATGAAGGCGTTTTTCAGCAAGATTCCCTTAGCTCTATCAAGTTTACTTTTAGCCCTCTTTAGTTTATCCAATCAAATAAGTCAATATGCCCTGTTTTCACAGGGCATTTGGTGCTTAGCAAGTATCGGATTAGTCCTTATCTTAGGTCGGTTATGGCTAGGGAAAGACCAGACCAAGGAAGATTTGAAAAACACAGTCATTGCTTCATCCTTCCCAAGCTTTTTCATGGCACTCTTTCTCTTTTTCGCTCGTCTATCCATCTCCTTAACTGGACAAACTGCTCTTTGGCTTAGTCTTCTACTTATCTACTTGGCCTATATCCTCTTCTTTAGCTACCGTTTTCTTAAATCTTTTAAGCTAGAAGATGTCTATCCAAGCTGGTTTGTGGTTTACGTAGGTCCTGCTATTAGCTTGGTAACTGCTCCAAGTACAATATCAATCACTTTCAAGGCTACTATTCTAGGACTTACGGGACTTGCTGCTTGCCTACTCTTCATTCTTATTTTTTACAGATTATTCCGTATCAAAGTAAGTTCAGGTCTTGAAGCAAGTCTAGCAGTCCTTGCAGCTCCTCTTGCTCTCCTCATTACAGCTTACCTTAAGAGTGGGCAAGAAATTAATTCTTTACTGCTAGTTGGACTCTTACTATCTTCACAAGTATTTTATTTTTATGGTTTGGGACTCTTTACCAGACTCGTTAACAAGGGTTTTGTTCCACTTTTTGCTGCCTTTAGTTTCCCCTTAGTCAATAGTGCCAATGCTTTTAAGGCAGCTACCACAAGTCTTAAACTAGTAAATCTAGCTAGCCAACTGATTTATACCATCGAGCTCTTACTAGTGCTTGCTATCATGGTTTATCTACTCTATCATTTTCTGAAGCTTTTGTATGATGCTCTTGTAGCTGCTGAATGCTAAAAACAAGCCTGTTCATTCTGAACAAGCTTGTTTTTGTTTTTTCTTATCTAAATCCTAGTTCTTTTAATTTATCCTGGTAACTATCAACATCAATTTCAATTCCTTGACCACCATATAAATCATAGCCGTCAATCCAATCACCATCTGAAGGAATAGTTTGAGAATTGATGCCCTTCTTGAAACTGCCAGCATTTGAAAGCCCCAAATCCAACATATCTGTCATGCTCATATTGGTTGAAGTCAGTGAGTATACTTTTCCTAAAGCCTCAGGACCCTTGAAAAGACTAAGAGGATTTTTAACGTGCTGCATAACAGCTTGCATCACTTGTTGTTGGCGCTTGGTACGGCCATAATCCCCTTCATCATCCTTACGGAAACGAGCGTAATTAAGAAGAGTTCGCCCATCCATCTGTTGCTTACCGACTTTAATGGTTTGATTGGGAACATTCCCATCCTTGTCCATTCTCAAATCATCTGGAACTTGGACCGAAGACACTTTTTTACCATCAATAGTTGCAAACTTAGCATTGATTTCCACACCATCTGGGAAGAGGGTATCAACACCTGTCGCAAAGGTTTCAAAGTCGACCATGGCATAGTACTTGATATCAATGTCAAAATTCCGCTTGAGCGTCTCACGCATAAGTTCTGCCCCTTGATGGTTATTTTGCTCACCAATATTGAAGGCAGTATTGAGTTTCAGATCCTGAGAATAGTCTGTCTCTGAAGCTCCCTTAATATTAACCAAGGTGTCTCGCATAAAGCTAACCATCTTGATTTTGCCTTCCTTATTGCCCACATTGACAACCATAATGGAATCTGTTCTGGCATCGGTAGATTCTTGGCTGACTCGTTGGTCAGAACCCAAAATAAGAACATTCACCCCATCCTTGGTATCTTTGCCGTTAAAAGTTTCGACTAAGGCCGGTTGATAGGTTTTACCATTATTACCAGCAGCAGAAAGGTCAGTTCCTTTGTAAAATTGATAGGCCATTGCTAGCACTAAGAACACAATTCCAAGACTCAAGCATCTGAGCACCAGTTTTACAACTTTCTTGAGCTTTCTTTTTTTCTTAGGTCGCGTTTTCTTTGCTGCTTGTGGACTTGACTTTGGTACCGATGTTGCTGCAGGTGCTACTCGTCTTTGAACCTTTTTTTGCTTAGGTTTTCGTTGAGGCGCTTCCTCTCGATAGACAGGCAAGCCTTCCTCTGTTAGCTGGTTGACAGCCTCATAATCAGGCGCCTGATAATAATTTGAACGATTATCATAAGGCTTGCGCCATGCTTCTTGATAGTCAGCTCTTTGACCTTGATACCTCTCGTAGGAACGCTCCGCTTCATAAGCATCCAACTTTCCTTGTAGATAATTGAATTCCGAAGCCTGCTGTCCATTAAGGTGGGCAAGATTTTTTAAAAGATAGCTGTAACGTAACCGTTCATGATGCGTAAACGGCCCATTGTTAGATTTGGTCATAAGATTTCCCTTTAAATTTGATAGACTTGGTAAGCTCCCAAGATTTTATATCCAATTCCAACTGCAGTTAGCTCTTCAAGAGCGAACTGAGCCAACTTTTCCTTTGTATAATCACAATCAATAATGAAAAAGTACTCGCCAAGTACCGTCTTTAAAGGACGGCTTTCAATCTTGGTCAAGTCAATGCCTCGCCAGGCAAAGGTCGATAAGGCCTTGTAAAGTGCACCTGGCATATTGTCAGGCAGAGTTAAGGCCAGCGTTAATTTACAATCAATCTGATTGAGCGAAATTTCAGGAACAGTATTCCCTAGTACCCAGAAACGGGTATAATTCTTCTCAATTTCCTGAATATCCTTAGCTAAAATTTCAAGGCCGTATTCCTTGGCAGCTGCATGCGGAGCGATTGCAGCATAAGGTTGCTCAGGATTATCTGCGACATAGCGAGCCGCAAAGGCTGTACTGGCTGTTGTCTCAATTTTAGCATGTGGAAAATGATCTTTAATGTACTTTTTCCCTTGGGCAATCGCTTGTGGATGTGAGAAAATTTTCTCAATCCTTGCATGGTGTTTG
>DBFVHV010000197.1:0-4266 GCA_048524165.1 Streptococcus sp. | reverse complement strand
ATCAAGTCTAACCATAAAAGGTTAGGCTTGTTTTTATGAAATAAGAAGAAAGTTTCTCATTAGAAGTAAACGCTTACACAAATAAAGTGAAAATGTTAGGCAAAGTCAGTGAAAAAGTCCAAAAAACCGTTAATTCATTGACTTTCGTGAAAAATAGGACTAAAATAGCATGGTAAAAATAATTAAAAGGAGATTCTACTATGAATTTAACTATCTTAGCCCTCGGTTTGGCCGTTATGGGTGTATCTCTTGGTGAGGGTATCCTCGTTGCCAATATCGCTAAAGCTGCAGCTCGCCAACCTGAGATGTTTAGCAAACTTCAAACATTGATGTTTACTGGTGTTGCCTTCATCGAAGGTACCTTCTTCGTATTGTTTGCCCTTAGCTACATTGTCTAATAGACAAATAAAAAAGATGAAGGAGGGATGAGCAGTGGAAACTACAAGTAATCCAACCGTCTCATTATTTGGGATTGATTTTGACTTGACGATCCTTGCCATGTCTCTCTTGACAGTAATTATCGTTTTTGGAGTGGTTTTTTGGTCAAGTCGTAAGATGACCATTAAACCAAAGGGAAAACAAAATGTACTCGAGTTCATCTATGAATTTGTGAACAACACTATTTCTCAAAATCTTGGAAAATTCACAAAAAATTATAGTTTGCTCTTGTTTGTAATTTTCACCTTTGTGTTTACAGCAAACAACTTAGGTCTGCTTGTATCTGTTAAAAGTGAGCATTACAATTTTTGGTCTTCTCCAACATCGAATTTCGGTGTTACTATCACTCTTTCTTTGATTATTACCCTCGTTAGTCATATTGAGGGGATCCGTAAAAAAGGGCTTAAAGGCTATCTAAAGGGCTACCTTTCACCATATCCAGCAATGTTTCCGATGAACATTTTGGAACAGTTAACCAATCTTGCATCATTGGCTTTGCGTTTGTTTGGTAACATTTATTCTGGTGAGGTACTAACCGGCTTGATTCTTCAATTGGTAAAATGGTCTGCTTTTGCAGCACCTGTATCCTTTGCTTTGAACCTTGTCTGGGTTGCCTTTTCAGCTTTTATTGGGTTCATTCAAGCCTATGTCTTTATTATCCTAAGTTCTAACTACATTGGTGATAAAGTCAACGAAGAATAATTAAGAAAGGGAGAAATGAAATGTCATTACTGATTAATAGTACGACACTTGGTAATATCATTATCACAGTCGGCTCAGTTTTTCTCTTGTATTACCTCATTCGTAAATTCGCATGGGATCAAATTACAGGAATCTTTGCTGCTCGTGAAAAGAAAATTGCCACAGATATTGATAGTGCTGAAAATGCTCGTCAAGAAGCAGAAAGCTTGGCACAAAAACGTCAAGATGAGTTAGCTGGTGCTCGCACAGAAGCGGCTCAGATTATTGATGGGGCCAAGGAAACTGGTAAAACTCAAGAGTCAAAAATCATTGCAGAAGCACATGATGAAGCTAAACGCTTGAAAGAAAAAGCAAATCAAGATATTGCCCAAAGCCGTGTGGAAGCACTTGCTGGCGTTAAAGGTGAGGTTGCTGACTTGACTGTCCTTTTGGCAGAAAAAGTCATGAAACAAAACCTTGATGCAAAAGCGCAATCTGACTTGATTGATAGCTATCTTGATCAATTAGGAGATGCTTAATGGATAAGAAAACACAAGCTCTTGTTGAGCAGTATGCCAGAAGCCTGGTAGAAGTCGCTTTTGAACAAGACGCCGTGTCAACAATCCAAGAAGAAGTAAGGCAAATCCTAACAGTTTTTGCTGAAACAAATCTAAAAACCTTCTTGTCTCAAGAAAATGTGACAAGCGAGGCTAAGAAAGAAAGTTTAAGTTTGATTCAAGAGTCTTGTTCAGTATACATGAAAAATTTTCTTGAGGTAATTTCACTCAACGACCGAGCTAACATTCTTTATGATGTCTTGAAATTGGTCCTTGAGCTCTTTGATCAAGAAGACAACACTTACGATGTCACTGTGACATCAGCAAGTCCTTTGTCTGAAGAACAAAAAACTAGACTTTTGGCGATAGTTTCACAAAAATTTGAGATTAAGACACGTCGTTTAGTAGAAAAAATTGATGAGGACCTCATTGGAGGATTCGTCATCAAAGCAAAGAATAAGGTTGTTGACACGTCAATTCGCAGTCAATTGCAAACCTTTAAAACGAATTTGAAATAGAAAGTGGTGTGACTTTTGGCAATTAACGCACAAGAAATTAGCGCTTTAATTAAAAAGCAAATTGAAAACTTCCAGCCAAACTTTGACGTCACTGAAACTGGTGTCGTTACCTATATCGGTGACGGTATCGCACGTGCTCGTGGTCTTGATAATGCTATGAGTGGTGAGTTGCTCGAATTTGAAAATGGTGCCTATGGTATGGCCCAAAACCTTGAAACTAATGATGTTGGTATCATTATCTTGGGGGATTTCGTAGCAATTCGTGAAGGCGATATTGTTAAACGTACTGGAAAAATCATGGAAGTTCCAGTTGGTGAAGCCCTTATTGGTCGTGTAGTAAACCCACTGGGGCAACCAGTCGATGGTCTTGGTGATATCGAAACAACAGGTTTTCGTCCAGTTGAAACACCTGCTCCAGGTGTAATGCAACGTAAATCAGTTTCTGAGCCATTGCAAACTGGTCTTAAGGCTATTGATGCCTTGGTTCCAATTGGACGTGGTCAACGTGAATTGATCATCGGAGACCGCCAAACTGGTAAAACTTCAGTAGCCATTGATGCGATCTTGAACCAAAAAGGCCAAGATATGATTTGTATTTATGTGGCTATTGGTCAAAAAGAATCAACAGTTCGTACACAAGTAGAAACTCTCCGTAAACACGGTGCTCTTGATTACACAATCGTTGTGACTGCCTCTGCATCACAACCATCACCATTGCTTTACATTGCGCCTTATGCTGGCGTTGCAATGGCTGAAGAGTTCATGTATAACGGAAAACACGTTTTGATTGTTTATGATGATTTGTCTAAACAAGCCGTGGCCTACCGTGAACTTTCATTGCTTCTCCGTCGTCCACCAGGTCGTGAAGCTTACCCAGGGGATGTCTTCTATCTCCACTCACGTCTTTTGGAACGTTCAGCTAAAGTTTCAGATGATCTTGGTGGTGGTTCAATTACTGCCTTGCCAATCATCCAAACGCAAGCCGGAGATATCTCAGCTTATATCGCAACAAACGTTATCTCAATCACAGATGGACAAATCTTCTTGCAAGAAAACTTGTTTAACTCAGGTATTCGTCCAGCCATTGATGCGGGTTCTTCCGTATCACGTGTAGGTGGATCAGCGCAAATTAAAGCGATGAAGAAGGTTGCTGGTACACTTCGTCTTGACTTGGCTTCATATCGTGAACTTGAAGCCTTTACGCAATTTGGTTCAGATTTGGATGCTGCGACTCAAGCGAAATTGAACCGTGGTCGTCGTACAATCGAAGTTTTGAAACAACCGCTTCATAAACCACTTCCAGTTGAGAAACAAGTTGTTATCCTTTACGCTTTGACACACGGTTTCTTGGATAGTGTTCCGGTTGATCAAATCTTGGATTTTGAAGAAGCACTCTATGACTACTTTGATAGTCACTATGAGGATATCTTTGAAACTATTCGTACAACTAAGGATCTTCCTGAGGAATCTGTACTTAATGAAGCTATCCAAGCTTTCAAAGATCAGTCAGAATACAAATAGAAATAGGGAGGACAGCATATGGCAGGCTCTCTAAGAGAAATCCAAGCAAAAATTGCTTCAACTAAGAAAACGAGTCAAATCACAGGAGCCATGCAAATGGTTTCTGCCTCAAAATTGACACGTTCTGAGCAAGCTGCTAAAGATTTCCAAATCTATGCCTCAAAAATTAGACAGATCACAACAGATCTTCTACATTCAGAATTGATTAATGGTTCGTCAAATCCAATGTTGGATGCACGCCCAGTTCGTAAGACAGGTTACATTGTCATTACTTCAGATAAGGGATTAGTTGGAGGATATAATTCAACCATTCTTAAAGCTGTCTTGGATATGATTAAAAGTGACCATGATTCTGAAGATGAATATGCTATCATCTCTATTGGTGGAACAGGTTCAGATTTCTTCAAAGCTCGTAACATGAATGTTGCTTTCGAACTTCGTGGCCTTGAAGATCAACCTAGTTTCGATCAAGTCGGGAAAATCATTTCTAAAGCTGTAGGAATGTATCAAAATGAGCTTTTTGATGAACTTTATGTGTGTTACAATCACCA
>DBFVHV010000196.1:0-4036 GCA_048524165.1 Streptococcus sp. | reverse complement strand
CAGCTAGGTAGCTCGTCGGGCTCATAACCCGAAGGTCGTAGGTTCAAATCCTGCTCCCGCAATATGGCTCGGTAGCTCAGTTGGTAGAGCAATGGATTGAAGCTCCATGTGTCGGCGGTTCGATTCCGTCTCGCGCCATTTATTTATATTTTGGAAGGGTAGCGAAGAGGCTAAACGCGGCGGACTGTAAATCCGCTCCTTCGGGTTCGGGGGTTCGAATCCCTCCCCTTCCATAGTTACGGGCATAGTTTAAAGGTAGAACTAAGGTCTCCAAAACCTTCAGTGTGGGTTCAATTCCTACTGCCCGTGTTAGTAAAGTGGCGAATGTGGTGAAGTGGTTAACACATCAGATTGTGGCTCTGACATTCGGGGGTTCGATTCCCCTCATTCGCCTATATTTTTGGGGTATAGCCAAGCGGTAAGGCAAGGGACTTTGACTCCCTCATGCGTTGGTTCGAATCCAGCTACCCCAGTTATACTTTGCCGGCGTGGCGGAATTGGCAGACGCGCTGGACTCAAAATCCAGTGTCCGCAAGGACGTGCCGGTTCGACCCCGGCCGCCGGTATAAGTTACACTCCTTAAGGAGTGTTTTTTTGTATATGGGAGTTATTTTTTTATGTCTGATAAATTTCAGCTTCTTTTAAAACAAATTCATTTTCCGCAGAATGATGAAGCTTACGATGAGATTAAAGATGGTTCTATCGAATCGGTAAAATTATTTAAATCAAAACGTCAGTGGTTTTTTGTTTTTTCTTTCGGAAATCTTCTTTCATATGAGACTTTCATTCTTTTTGATAGTCTGCTTCATTCTTCTTTTGCTTCTTTAGGGGCTAAAGTTAAATATATGATTACTTTGAAGTCAACTTCTTATGACCCATCTTTACTTGAATCTTATTTTTCATATGCCCTAGAGACTTTAATATCATCTCATTCTTCAATATATTCTCTATTCTCAAATTTGAGGGTTGAGATTTCGAATAATAGTATTTCTGTTAAAGCTCCTGCGCATATCCTTAGAGAGAATTTACAGGAGAGATTTGTAGCGTTGATTACTGATGCTCTTTCGAATGTTGGTTTATCTAATGTTTCTATCTTTGTACTCGAGGATAAAGAAGCTTCATCCTCTTTTGAAGAGGCTTACGAGACGAATAAGGTCTCCTTACAAGAAGAAGCTGAATTTCAAGCTAGACAAGCCCTTCAATCAATTCTTCAAAGTTCACCGGTACCAACAACTCAGAAAGATCAAGTGCAAAATTTTGCTGAGAAACAAAGTCAACGTCATGCAAGTTTTGATAAGGCTGAGATTACTCCAATGATTGAAGTTAATTCTGAAGAAAATAGGGTTGTTTTCGAAGGCTATATTTTTGATGTAGAGCAACGTGAAACGAAAACAGGTAGGATTATAATTAATTTTAAGGTAACTGATTATACCTCTAGTTTTGCTATGCAACGTTGGGCGAAGGATAGTGAAGAACTTGTTAAGTTCGATATGATTAAAAAAGGTAACTGGGTAAGAGTTCGCGGTCGTATTGAGAATAACCCTTTTACACATAGTTTGACTATGAACGTACAAGATATTAAGGAAATTTCTCATACTCCTCGTAAGGATTTGATGCCTGAGGGACAGAAGCGAGTTGAATTTCATGCTCATACTAATATGTCAACTATGGATGCTATGCCGACAGTTGAAGAGCTCATTGATACAGCGGCTTTTTGGGGACATCCAGCAGTTGCGATAACAGATCATGCAAATGTTCAAAGTTTTCCTCATGGCTACCATAAAGCTAAGAAAGCTGGGATTAAGGCGATTTTTGGTCTTGAAGCCAATCTTGTTGAGGACAAAGTTCCTATTGTTTATAATTCCGAGAATTTGGAATTAAAAGAAGCAACTTATGTTGTATTCGACGTAGAAACAACAGGTTTGTCTGCTGTTCATAATGATTTGATCCAGATTGCGGCATCAAAAATGCATAAAGGTAATATTGTTGAGCAATTTGATGAATTCATTGATCCAGGACATCCGCTTTCTGCGTTTACGACTGAATTGACTGGTATTACTGATAATCATGTTAAAGGTGCTAAACCTTTAGTGCAAGTTTTACAGGAGTTTCAAGAATTCTGTAAAGGAACTGTGCTAGTCGCCCACAATGCGACCTTTGACGTTGGGTTTATGAATGCCAATTACGAAAGACATCAGTTACCGACAATCTCACAACCGGTTATTGATACTTTAGAATTTGCACGGAATCTTTATCCTGAGTATAAACGTCATGGTTTGGGTCCTTTGACAAAGCGTTTTGGTGTTGCCTTGGACCACCACCACATGGCCAACTATGATGCGGAAGCAACAGGTCGTTTGTTGTTTATTTTCATTAAAGATGTATTCGAAAAGCATGGATTGACTAATCTGGAACAGTTGAACACAGAATTGGTCTCTGATGATTCGTATAAGAAGTCTCGTGTCAAACATGCGACGCTATATGTTCAGAATCAAACGGGTTTGAAGAATATCTTTAAATTGGTAAGCCTATCAAATGTATCATATTTTGAGGGAGTAGCCCGTATTCCTCGTACGGTTTTAGATGAGTATCGTGAGGGAATCATAGTTGGTTCTGCATGTGCGGACGGTGAGGTTTTTGATACTCTCTTGTCTCATGGTATTGATAAGGCAGCTGATGTTGCTAAATACTATGATTTTATTGAAGTTATGCCACCAGCGATTTATGCGCCATTGATTGCAAAGGATTTAATCAAGGATGAGGGGGCTATAGAACAACTTATTAGGGATTTGATTGAAGTTGCGAATCGTCTTGACAAGCCTGTGCTTGCTACGGGAAATGTACATTATATCAATCCTGAAGATGCCATTTATCGTGAAATCATTGTTCGTGCTTTGGGACAAGGAGCTATGATTAATAGGCCAATTGGTAAGGGGGAAAACGCTCAACCTGCTCCTTTACCGGAAGCTCATTTTAGAACAACCAATGAGATGCTAGATGAATTTGCCTTTTTGGGGAAAGACTTAGCCTATGAGATTGTTGTATCTAATACACAAGCTATGGCAAATCGAATTGAAGAGGTTGAAGTTGTCAAAAAAGACTTGTATACACCTTATATTGATCGTGCAGAAGAACAGGTTGCAGAGATGACTTATGCTAAAGCATTTGAGCTTTATGGTAATCCTTTGCCTGATATTATTGACTTGCGGATTGAGAAAGAGTTGTCCTCAATTCTTGGTAATGGATTTGCCGTAATATATCTGGCATCGCAGATGCTGGTGAACCGTTCAAATGAACGTGGCTACCTGGTTGGCTCTCGGGGGTCTGTTGGCTCTAGTTTTGTTGCAACAATGATTGGAATTACTGAGGTAAATCCTATGCCACCTCATTATTTATGTCCTAAATGTCAACACTCAGAGTTTATCACGGATGGTTCTTATGGCTCTGGTTTTGATTTGCCTGATAAGGAGTGTTCAGAATGTGGAACCGAGTATAAGAAGGATGGTCAGGATATTCCTTTCGAGACCTTCCTCGGTTTTGATGGGGATAAGGTTCCTGATATTGATTTGAACTTTTCAGGAGATGATCAGCCGTCGGCTCACTTGGATGTACGTGATATTTTTGGAGAGCAATATGCCTTTCGTGCTGGAACAGTAGGTACTGTTGCGGATCGGACAGCTTATGGTTTTGTCAAGGGTTACGAACGTGATTACAATAAGTTCTATCGTGATGCTGAGGTCGATCGTTTGGCTATGGGTGCTGCTGGGGTTAAGCGAAATACAGGTCAGCACCCAGGTGGTATCGTTGTTATTCCAAATTATATGGATGTCTATGATTTTACACCTGTTCAATATCCGGCTGATGATGTAACTGCTGCTTGGCAGACAACTCACTTTAACTTCCACGATATCGATGAGAACGTGTTGAAGCTAGATATTCTGGGGCATGATGATCCGACGATGATTCGTAAGTTACAGGATTTATCAGGGATTGATCCAAAAGATATTCGAGCAGATGATCCGGATGTGATGAAACT
>DBFVHV010000195.1:0-1586 GCA_048524165.1 Streptococcus sp. | reverse complement strand
CAGCTAGGTAGCTCGTCGGGCTCATAACCCGAAGGTCGTAGGTTCAAATCCTGCTCCCGCAATATGGCTCGGTAGCTCAGTTGGTAGAGCAATGGATTGAAGCTCCATGTGTCGGCGGTTCGATTCCGTCTCGCGCCATTTTGTTGTTAAGCGGGTGTAGTTTAGTGGTAAAACTACAGCCTTCCAAGCTGTTGTCGCGAGTTCGATTCTCGTCACCCGCTTTCTTTGGAAATAATTGCCAAGCATTTAGCTTGGGCGCGTAGCTCAGATGGTTAGAGTGCACGCCTGATAAGCGTGAGGTCGGTGGTTCGATTCCACTCGTGCCCATATTGGAGAATTACTCAAGAGGCTGAAGAGGACGGTTTGCTAAATCGTTAGGTCGGGTAACTGGCGCGGGGGTTCGAATCCCCCATTCTCCGTATTATGACGAATTATCTTTTAGATAATTCGTTTTCTTTTTTATCGAGGTGGCAAAATGAAAAATAGTTTTTATCGATTTCTTCTATATGCATTTGTTCTTATTCTATTTTTTGTAATGCTTTTTTCTTTTGTTTTTACAAATAATAAATTGGCCAAGGATATTTCTTCTAATGTCTCGGGTGTTGTGTCTAAAGTAGATTCTGTAATTTCAGTTCCATTTACTGCATTAGCAAAATCTCATGATGTTATTTCTGATTTTTTGTCAACGTATTCTGAGAACCGAGATTTAAAGAAATCTTTATCCACTTTAGAAAATCAATCTGCAGTCATCTCTAATTTACAGGAGGAAAATGACTCTTTGAGAGCTTCTTTAAATCTTTCAGATAAACTTAGTCGTGATACTGTAATTACTGCTGAGGTATCAATGCGTCCATCTGTTACTTGGTTGAAGGAGTTAACGATTAATGTCGGGAAGTCTAAGAATGTTAGTAAGTCTATGTTGGCAACTTCTAATGGTGGAGTAATTGGTTTTATAACTAAAATTTATGATAATACCACAACTATTTCTTTACTCTCTAATAGCTCAAATGAGACTTATATTGCTTCTAGTGTAAAAGGTGAGGATGAAAGTCAGATTTTTGGAATTATATCAAGTTATGATAATAAAAAGAAGCTTTTGGAAATGAGTCAGCTTAATTCATCATCTAATGTTAAGGTTGGTTCTGAAGTGGTAACAAGTGGGTTGGACGATGTTTCAGTTAAGGATGTCCCAATTGGTACGGTTGAGTCTGTGATTGATTATGAAGGAAATCGTACGATTTTAGTTAAACCTTACGCTGATTTTGATAAAATTTCTTATGTTACTCTTGTTGGAGATGGTAAATAATATGAAGTTTTTCAAGTTTTCTGCTATTCCATTCTTGTTGAGTATCATTCCTTTTCTATGGGATGGTCATATTTCGATGCTACTTAACCATTATTTTTCTCCAGAATTATTTCTATCATCCCATCTTTTTATTATCTATATATTCATCCTAACTCTTAACCTTCCTAATAATTTTTCACTCCTATACCTTGTTTGTTTAGGATTTCTATATGATACATATTATTTAAAAACACTCGGTATAGTCATTATAACCCTGCCACTTTTATGCTATCTGTTAACT
>DBFVHV010000194.1:0-6190 GCA_048524165.1 Streptococcus sp. | reverse complement strand
TGGCATCACTCTTAGTTGGTGCGGTCCTTATCAAGAAATTAGCCAAAGTTATCGATTTTGTTTCTTAAATTAACGCCTGTAAAGGCGTTTTTTTCTGCTTTTATGTTAAAATGTTCCTATGGAAACACGAATGAAAGAGCTGGTTGACAAACTTAACCAGTATGCAAAAGAGTATTATACCGAGGATAATCCATCGGTGTCAGATGCCGAGTATGATAAGCTCTATCGTGAGCTAGTAACTTTAGAGGCTGAACACCCAGAACTTGTTCAGGCGGATAGCCCTACGCACCGTGTGGGTGGCCTGGTTCTTGATGGTTTTGAGAAATACCAACATGAGTATCCACTTTATAGTTTGCAGGATGCTTTTTCACGAGAAGAGCTAGATGCCTTTGATAAGAGGGTCAAGTCCGAATTTCCTAATGCTGACTATATGGCCGAGCTCAAAATTGATGGCCTTTCAATTTCTCTAACCTATGTGGATGGTATTCTTCAGGTAGGTGCAACGCGTGGTGATGGTTCTGTTGGTGAAAATATCACTGAAAATGTTAAGCGAATCTCAGATATTCCTCTGAAGTTGGATCAACCGCTTAATATCACCGTTCGGGGGGAGTGTTATTTGCCACGAGCTGAATTTGAACGTATCAACACCCAGCGCCAAGAGAATGGTGAGGCCGAATTTGCCAATCCACGTAATGCTGCAGCAGGAACCCTTCGTCAATTAGACACGAAAGTAGTTGCTGAACGTCGTTTGGCCACCTTCCTTTATCAAGAAGCTAGTCCCACTGAGCGCCTGACACAAAATGATGTCTTGAATGAAGTGGCAGAACTTGGCTTCTCCGTTAATCCACGCCGTATTGTGACATCATCGATGGATGAGATTTGGGACTTTATTCAAGCTGTTGGACAAGATCGTGATCACTTGGCTTATGATATTGATGGAGTTGTTATCAAGGTCAATAGTTTGGCCATGCAGGAAGAGCTTGGCTTTACAGTTAAGGCACCACGTTGGGCCATTGCCTATAAATTCCCAGCTGAGGAAAAGGAAGCAGAACTTCTCTCCGTTGATTGGCAGGTGGGTCGTACAGGTGTAGTAACGCCGACGGCTAATTTGACCCCAGTACAATTGGCCGGGACAACAGTTAGCCGAGCCACCCTACACAATGTGGATTATATTACGGAGAAAGACATTCGTATCGGTGATACCGTTATTGTTTATAAGGCTGGTGATATTATCCCTGCTGTTCTTCGTGTGGTAGACAGTAAGCGTACAACACAAGAAGCGATGCCAGTTCCGAGTCAATGTCCATCTTGTGGTAGCGGTCTCTTACATTTTGAAGATGAAGTGGCCCTACGTTGTATCAATCCATCGTGTCCTGCTCAGATTAAGGAAGGTCTGATTCATTTTGCTTCTCGTGATGCCATGAACATCGCAGGTATGGGACCTTCGGTGGTTGAAAAACTCTTTAAAGCTGAATTGGTTAAAGAGGTGGCTGATATCTATGGTTTGAACAGTCAGGATTTCCTCCAATTAGAAGGTTTCAAGGAAAAATCAGCTGAAAAACTATATGCAGCTATTCAAGCATCAAAAGAAAATTCTGCAGAGAAACTGCTCTATGGTTTGGGAATTCGCCATGTTGGTGCCAAAGTTAGTAAGCAATTGCTAGAAGCTTTTGGAACTATCAAGGAGTTGGCAAGTGCAGATGTCCAAGCTATTGCTGCTGTAGATGGTTTGGGAGAGGTTATCGCCAAGTCTATCCAGCGTTATTTTTCCAAGGAGGAGGCTCAAGTTCTTCTGAAAGAACTGGAATCCTATGGCGTTAATTTATCCTACCTTGGACAAAAAGTAGCAGATGATGCCATTCTATCTGGTAAGACTGTTGTTTTGACAGGGAAATTGGAGCACCTTAAACGTAGTGAAGCCAAGGCAAAACTAGAGGCCCTGGGTGCTAAGGTGACGGGTTCAGTCTCTAAGAAAACAGATTTAGTGGTTGCTGGTAGTGATGCCGGAAGTAAATTGGAAAAAGCACAAAGCCTAGGAATTGAAGTAAAAGACGAGGCTTGGTTGCTGGATTTATAGGAGTTCAATATGAAACAAAAACGTGCCCGCTTAATTTATAATCCAACATCTGGACAAGAAATTATGAAGAAAAATGTTGCTGAGGTCTTGGATATCCTGGAAGGTGCTGGTTTTGAAGCGTCTGCTTTTCAAACAACCCCGGATGAGAACTCAGCAAAAAATGAGGCCACTCGTGCAGCAGAAGCAGGCTTTGATTTGGTTATTGCGGCTGGTGGAGATGGAACAATTAATGAGGTTGTTTCTGGGATTGCCCCACTTGATAAACGTCCTCAAATGGCTGTTATTCCAACAGGGACAACAAACGACTTTGCACGCGCCTTGAAGATTCCAAGAGGGAATCCTATTGAAGCAGCCAAGGTCATTGCTAAAAACCAAACCCTTCAGATGGATATCGGTCGTGCCTATGACGATAAATACTTCATCAATATTGCGGCTGCCGGGTCTTTTACGGAACTAACCTACAGTGTTCCTAGTCGACTTAAGACAGTACTTGGTTATTTGGCCTATCTTGTTAAGGGAGCCGAGTTACTTCCTCAAGTTAAGAAAGTTCCGGTCCGCATTACGCATGATGAAGGTGTCTTTGAAGGCGGTCTTTCTATGATTTTCGTTGCCTTGACCAATTCAGTTGGTGGCTTTGAAATGATTGCTCCAGATGCTAAATTGGATGATGGTCAATTTACCCTAATTA
Source organism: Streptococcus sp. (assembly GCA_048524165.1). Taxonomy (GTDB): domain Bacteria; phylum Bacillota; class Bacilli; order Lactobacillales; family Streptococcaceae; genus Streptococcus. The sequence goes on along the minus strand of DBFVHV010000194.1, from coordinate 3,425 downwards.
TGGTTAAAACGGCCAACCTCTTTGAATTGATTGACCTTATTCGTCAGGTTCTTCAAGGTGGCAAGCACATCTACGATAAGAGAGTTGCTTATATCAAAACAAGTTCGCTAGATATCGAGCCTTTAGGTGAAGATCGTATGATGATCAATCTGGATGGGGAATACGGTGGCGATGCCCCAATTCATCTCCAAAATCTTAAGAATCACATTGAATTCTATGCTAATATTGATGAGATTTCTGATGATGCTATCACGCTTCCAGATACAGACGAATTAGCTCTCGAAGCTATTGCACAAAAATTCAGTACAGAAGCTGAAAAAATCGAAAATGATTAATATTGATCTTTTAAGCAACCTAGGTCAGGTTGCTTTTTTACTATCATCTGTAGAAAATCACGCTTTCATTTGTTACAATAATAAAAACTGGGAAATTGTTCTATAGTGTATTAGGGGGATTAGATGTTTAACAAGAAGATTGACTTTCATTCTAGTGATGAGAGTCTAGAGGGTAATGGAAACTCTTTTGAATCAGCTTTTAGTGACAAGGGTCCAGAGTTTGAATCTGCTTTTTAGGAGGAAAAAGCTGAGAAGCAGCATTTCTTTTTGACCCTTGCCTTGCCACTGATACTTTTAAGTGTGAGCTGTATATCAGCCTTTTTATCCTGGCACTATAAGCCAGTAATTTTGTATTTGGCTGTGATTGTGGCTTGCTTTGTGCTATCCATCATCATTCTTAGGACGGGACAGCGACTTATTCAGTTGATGGCGTCACGGTAGTTGATAATTATAGCAGTAATTGGTCGGAAGAACAGATAAATAGCTTATGCACTAAAGACCAAGAAATTTTTGGATCAGCAACAGCCTTGTCTGAGGTGGTGAGGGAACACCCTCAGGCGGACAGTGCTCAGAGGCGCATAAGCGTGCATTCTTCAGGAGCTATGCATAAGACCGTTGATCTTGATTATACTGATCAGAATAGTCCTATTGAGAAAGCAAAATGGTTAAGTCTATCTTTTGAGTATAACCAAAAGAAAAAGGACTATTATCTGAGCTATAATTCTGCTACTCGTCGCTATTGGTGAGGGACTATCTAGGCTTATTAATAACTAGGCAGCAATTTTTTTAGTAATAAGAGATTCAATTATAAAGGGGGATTTTATAATGACAGCATCAAAAACCAAACGTCTCTTGTATTTTATGTCCGAATTGGAAAAGGGAAATGACATTTCAAAAACGGACTACCTTGCTCGCTTTGGCATAAGTGAGCGTACCCTTAAAGAGGATGTGAGTGAGCTCAAGGATAATTTGACCGAGCTCCGTCCTAACATGAAAGTTAAGTATTCCAGAAAATACGGTTCCTACCATGCCGAGTATGAACAAGGTTATGGAAACCTTAAATACAATCAGGCAGTTATCCTCTCTAAGATTCTTTTAGAGAGTCGTGCTCTTCGAAAGGATGAAGTAGCAGAGATAATCAACATCTTTGTTGAGAGGGCAGTAGATGATAAGGAACGCAGACGTATCAAGCGATTGACCGAGCTAGAACTAGATAGTTATCAAGAGCTAAAGATTTATCAGGAACAAGATAAGTCACTCTTACCAGCTATCTCAGCCATTTTCGATGCTATTGTGGACCAACGTCCATTGTCATTTAGCTACCGTAAGCCAGGAGAAAAAGTGGAGGAATATAAGGTCTTTCCGATTTCAGTCATTTTTGACAACCACTATTTCTACTGTATTTCTTACAAATTGGATGAGAATTTTACTTGTGATTACAAGTTCTCTGAAATTCGTTATTTCCGTGTCGATCGTTTCCAGACCATTCATAAATCTGAAAATGACGTCGCTTTCACGCTCAGTCCAGAACAACAAGCCCGTCTTATTACAGATGAGCAGGTGAGCTACAAAGCTTTCTCAATGCTTTCTGGTAACGAATGGGCTCGAATTACCTTTGAGTATAAAGGTCTCTACCGTGATGTCTTGGAGTCTGATATTCCAAAACTGAAATTGCTAGAGGAAAGCACTAGTGAAGGTGTTGATCAGGTTCGTTATGAAATTGAAACCTTTAGTTTACTAGGTTTCCAAAAGTATATTCAACGCTTTGATGGGGATTTTGTTTTCCTCAAGATTGAAGCAATAGATAACTAATGAAAAAGGCATTCGGATATTCGAATGCCTTTTTAATCTGACAAAATTAGTATAATTGTGTTAAAATAGGAATACGGAAGCGTTATCATTTCCAAAAGGAGGGAAAATATGAAAGAAAAGAAAAAAGAAATGCAGAGACAAGTCTTGACTCTTTTAGGAATCTTGATTTTTGCCTTTGTTAACGTCTTCATCTTTGATGATAAGGTGGGTGCTGGTTTTTCTGCCTTCTCCACTATCACCCTGATGAGTATTGGACTTTTGTCTAAGCGCACCAGTCTGCGAGTTTTGGCTATTATTTCCTATCTCATCAATGTGGTAGCAGCTGTTTTTGGCTTCAACTATGTTGGTTTCCTAACAGCAGTTCAGGCCATTGAACTTATCTTTGTTATCTGGTATCTTTACCCACGTGACACGTTTTTGAGACGAGATACAACCGATAAATACACTTACCGCTATCGTTGGATTCATTTGCTCTTGACGGTTTTGATTTCACTTGGAGGTTACATCGTTTTTGCAGTTGTTTCTACTATTTGGAATGGTTCTTTCCTAGAATACGGCGGGAACACGGCTCTCATTTTCGCCATGCAGTACTTACTCTTCTTAAGTATCACTAAGTCAAGGCAAGATGAACCGACTAAGGTTGCCCATTTGTTCCAAAAGGAACGCCGTACTAAGGAAATGAAAGCCGCAATAGAGGCTGAACGTCAAGCCAAAGAAAGAGCACTTGCACAAGCCTTTGAGGTACCTTTGAAGGCACCTAGTCAAACGGCTGCAAAATTTGGTAACAACATGGTTAAATTTGCAGCTGTCTGGCTTTTGGTGATGGATATGTCCATCTTGGCTTATTTCTTCCGTCCAAATGATGTTGGTTTCGGCTTTGGTGCCTTCTTTGTACTCTTGACTATTGTCTTGTCTTTGATTTTCAAATCTGAGGAAGACAAGGAGGACGTTTTCTCAATCGTCTACCACAAAGTCCGCCCTATCCAACCTATTTTCTTCATTCTGCTCTTGATTGCCCACGCGCATAAGTTTAGCTACGGGGCTGCTTATGCTCTCTTATTCTCAGCTGCTTATTTCTTCTGGGCTATCAATAAGATTAATATGAAGACCCTCTTGACCTTTACAGTCATCATTTATTTCTTCCCAGTCTTTGGTTACCTGTCTAACCCGTATCGTCTAGGTGCTGAAAACCTTAAGATGGTAGGCGAACTGGTGACAGATCGTAATAAGTCTAATACCTTCTATCTCGGTCGTTATTGGTCACTTTTAGGTTTAGAG
>DBFVHV010000193.1:0-4580 GCA_048524165.1 Streptococcus sp. | reverse complement strand
GGCTGTTTATGCCGTATTATTGTAACACCTTGTTTCAAAAAATACCAGATGAGGTGTTTTTTTAGCATGCCCATTTATGAATCAAAAAGTGTTAAAAATAAGACAGTAACCTCAGAATAGCTACTGTCTTATCTCTTTTTTACTTAAAGCCTTGATAGACTTGACAAATGGTAGAAAAGAGCCACTTTTTCTTATATCATGTCTTTACGATCGACTTGCTCATAGTTGTTTTGACCGTCATTCAACTTGTCCCAGATAACAACCTTTCCTTGATCAAGAGATTTTTTGACATCAATAATACGTTGATTAGATGATCCTCGAAACTGGAGCATAAGGTTCTTTTTAGTAATATCAAAACGTCCATCTACGAGAATGTCAACGAGATGAAGAAGTTCTAGCTTATCAGGAGTTTCAAGCATTAGCTCTTCCCAAGTATAACCAGTCCAAGACCAAATGTCTTTTTCGGGTAGCTCCTTACGGATACGCTTGACTAGGGGAATGAGAATACCAGTATTTAGAAAAGGTTCTCCACCCAGTAGCGTGAGACCTTGCACGTAGGGTTGTGCTAAATCTTGCATGATTTGTTCTTCTAGTTCTTTGGTATAGGGAATCCCTGCCTTGAAGGACCAGGTAGCAGCGTTATAGCATCCCTCACAGTGAAACATGCAACCAGAGACATAAAGTGAGTTACGGACCCCTTCACCATCAACAAAATTAAAGGCCTTATAGTCAATAATGCGTCCTTGGCTAAGCTCTTCGGACTTCCATTCTTGTGGTTTTGGTGTATTCCATGTCATGATTTTACTCCAAATCTATCCAATAGCGCTCAGTTTTGTTACAAATGTTCTCAAGTTGACCACCGTTGGCTAATATAACAGCTCGGCTGGCTGGATTTTCTGTGCTACAAGTGACCAGAGCACGCTGAATATTCTTCTCCTTGGCTACTTGCAGGCCTTGACGGAGAGATTCTTTTGCATACCCCTTGCCACGTTCAGATGGACGGATGGAGTAGCCAATATGACCACCTTTTTCTAGTAAGTGCCCATTTAAACGAAGACGAAGATGTAGAAAACCAAGAGCATGACCTGATTCGTTGAAACTGCCCAGCTGTATAGCAGGAACCCAGTTTTCAGGGATATTAAGTCCCGCTTCTGACTGAAGATTTTCTTCTAGCCACTCTTCATAAATAAAATTGTCCGCGTTCCAAAATCCACCATCATGGGCAGATTTCTCCCTTTCAAATTCAGCCATTATGTCTAAGATAGCTTCTTTATCTGCTTGACTTGGTCGGCGTAAAATCATCTTATTTCTTCTTTCCAGCTTTTTTTAAAAGGGCTTGGACACGTGCTTTTTTGTCATTTTTGACGGTTGCATTTTTTTCGTGGTAACGTTCCACCTGTTGCATACCTTTATAATCTAATTGATATTTTCCCATTGTATTCCTTTCTAAAAACTAAATAAGCAAAGCAGTTGGAGGGTATTATCCAGCTGCTTCTAGTTTATTATAATGCATTATAGGTCTTATTAGAGATGTTTGCCTTCATATTTGATGGTAGACCCATTCATATGTTTGACTCGGGCTGAGATTTCTTTGTGGCGTCCTTTAACCATAGGGCGGGCCTGTGGATTCCCTAAATAACCGCAAGTACGTTTGACGACATCAACTGTTTTAGGATCTGTGTTACCACAATTAGGGCACATGAACCCACGTTCTGTTGGAGTGAAATCCCCTTCAAAGTCACACTTGTAGCATTTATCAATTGGAGTATTAGTGCCAAGATAGCCGACACGGTCGTAGGCAAAATCCCAAACAGCTTCAAGTGCCTTAGGATTTTGTTGGAGGACTGGATATTCACAATAATGGATGAATCCACCAGTTGCACCAGCCTCTGGGTAAGCTTTCTCAAATTCCAACTTTTCAAATGGTGTTGGATTTTTACGGACATCGTAGTGGAAGGAGTTGGTGTAATATTCTTTATCTGTGATATCAGTTACAACACCGAATTTTTCAGTATCCAAGCGACAGAAGCGATCTGTTAAACTTTCTGATGGTGTTGAATAAACAGAGAAATGATAGTCATATTCGTCAGACCAACTTTCACAAGCATTTTTCATTGCTTTAACGATATTTAAAGTAAATGCCTTGGCTTCTAGATTAGTTTCCCAATCGCTACCATAAAAAACAGATGCCACCTCATAAAGCCCAATATAACCAAGTGATACGGTTGCACGACGATGTTTAAAGAGTTGATCTACATTGTCGAACTTGCCAAGTCGTTGACCGAATGCACCATACTGATAAAGGATTGGTGCATTGGCAGGTGTAGCTTCTTTGACCCGCTCAACTCGGTAAACGAGGGCATCTTTGGCAATTCCCATTCTCTCTTCAAAAATTTCCCAAAATTTATCTTGGTTTCCTTTAGACTCTAGCGCAATTCTAGGGAGATTAAGGGTGACTACGCCAAGATTCATTCGTCCAGAATTAACTTCAACGCCATTTTCATCTTTCCAACCCTGAAGGAAGGAACGACATCCCATAGGGGCTTTGAAGGAGCCTGTCAATTCAATGATTTTGTCATATGATAGGACATCTGGATACATGCGCTTAGTTGCACATTCAAGTGCTAGCTGTTTAATGTCGTAGTTAGGTGAATTAGGTTCCAAGTTAAGTCCGCGCTTTAGGGTGAAGATGAGTTTTGGGAAAATGGCTGTGCGGTGCTCTGATCCAAGGCCTAAAATACGAACTTGGAGGATAGCTTTTTGGATTTCACGCTCAAACCAGTTTGTTCCCAAACCAAAACCGAGAGAGGTAAATGGTGTTTGACCATTTGAGGTGAAAAGCGTATTTATCTCATATTCAAGAGATTGCATAGCATCATAGATATCTTTACGCGTTTTAGCACGAGCATAGTCTTCCTGTTTTTCCTCAGTCACCCATTCTTTAGCATCTGCTAAATGTTTCTTGTAGTTGAGTTCTGCATAAGGCGCTAAGAACTCATCAATACGGTCTGCTGTACAGCCACCATACTGACTAGAGGCAACATTTGCGATAATTTGTGAAATTTGTGCTGTTGCAGTTTGAATGGATTTGGGACTTTCTACTTCAGCGTTACCGATTTTAAAACCATTTGCCAACATGCCTTTGAAGTCAATCAAACAACAGTTTGTCATAGGCGTGTAAGGGCTGTAGTCTAAATCGTGGAAATGGATATCTCCCTTTTGATGAGCATTTGCTACATGTGGAGGAAGCATCTTAAGTCCAACGGATTTTCCAACAATACCTGCGGTTAAATCACGTTGTGTATTGTATAAATCACTATCCTTATTGGCATTCTCATGAACAACAGCCTGATCTTTATTAACCAGTTTGTTAATGGTGAAATTGATATCAGTAGCCTGAGAACGCTCAAAATCACGTTTGGTACGGTAGTTAATGTATTCTTGAGCGATAGCGTATTCGTTAGCTTCGAGTAACTCATGCTCTACGATACTTTGAATTTCGTATATTTTGATATTGTGAGAGAAGCGATCATTGATTTCGGCCACAACACGGTTGGCAATTCCCTCCAATTTAGTCTCAATTAATGGTGTGATAGGTGTAATAGCTTCACTTGCTTTGAGAATAGCTTCATATATTTTACCTGAATCAAAAACAACCATACGCCCATCGCGCTTGATAACTTTGATATCGGGGTTGACTGTAACCTTTTCTTTTTCTAATGTAATCATCTAAAAATCACCTCGTTACTAATTATAGCACTAGGCAAAAAAAAATCAATATATTGTGGTATATTTTTATCTCAACCACTATATATTGATTTTTTGACCTATTTTAGGACATAGACAGTATATCGTTCAACGCCTTTTACAGGTGCTTTTTTATAGTTTTTTGAAAGTGTCGATTTAATCTCAGAAGGCAATTGCGTATCTTGTTGGACAACGATATATTGTGCAGAATCTTGAACAAGAGTGTCTAAAAGAGCTTTTTGATGACTTGATTTAGCTGTGTTAAGTTCAGGAAGAACAAATGGTGAAGCTGATTTACGATTACTTTTCAAATAAATTTTTGCTGATGAATCATAAACGTAAATAGTTTCATCTTTCTTGGTATTTTTAGCGAGGTAATTTCCGACAGTGCTACGTTCAGCATTATTTCCTAAATTAAATAAGAACATGATGATTGGCATAGCAAAGGCAAATGCAAAGACTACTATAGGTAAGAAATAATTACGGCTAAGGAAGATACCAAAAACTTTAAGCGTATGGATCTGGTTACCATTACGACGTCGGTGAGAGGTTCGCTCCGCTCTCTTTTTAATAGCATCATCCAGAGAAAGTGCAGTCAAGACTAAACCATATGGGACGATGTTAAGAATGCTGTAAAGTCCAAAACTTTGAGAGAATAGACTGTAAACTAGTGTAAAGATAAAGCTAAGGATTAATACCCATTTGATGCTTTTATCTTTAGCATCACCAAGGAGGTGGTTACCTGTAGTAACTGCACCAATAAGGAGTCCAGAACCTATAACAGCAAAACTTTGGTAAGCCAATGTCAGTAGAAAGTCATTTTTTTCTACAGC
>DBFVHV010000192.1:0-5179 GCA_048524165.1 Streptococcus sp. | reverse complement strand
GAATTATGATAAAATAAGTACAATACAAATTTTAGAGGAGTCTGGTGTGGCACAACTTTATTTTCGCTACGGCACCATGAATTCTGGGAAATCCATTGAAATCCTTAAGGTTGCATATAATTACGAAGAGCAAGGGAAACCGGTAGTGCTGATGACCAGTCGATTAGATGATCGAGACGGGGTCGGCTATATCTCTAGTCGTATTGGTATGAGACGTAAGGCTTATCCAATTGGAGATGACACGGATATTTTTGGCTATATTGCTGAAATGAGTCCGCAACCTTATTGCGTTTTGATTGATGAAGCACAGTTTCTAACTCGCGCAAATGTCTATGATTTGGCACGAATTGTTGACGAGTTGGATATCCCAGTTATGGCATTTGGTCTCAAAAATGATTTTCAAAATAATCTATTTGAAGGATCTAAGTATCTCTTGCTTTTGTCTGATAAAATCGATGAGATTAAGACCATATGTCACTACTGTTCGAGAAAGGCAACCATGGTTCTACGCATGGACGATGGTGAGCCAGTTTATGAGGGGGCACAGGTACAAATTGGAGGTCACGAGAGTTATATCTCAGTTTGTCGAAAACACTGGTTTAATCCACCTCGAGAAAGAATAGTCCCTTTGAAACAGAATTAAAGATGACTATCAGGTATACAAGGAGAAAAAATAACAAATGAACATTTATGATCAGTTGCAGGCGGTTGAAGACCGTTATGAGGAATTGGGTGAATTGCTTAGCGACCCTGAAGTCGTTTCAGACACCAAACGCTTCATGGAGTTGTCGCGTGAAGAAGCTAATACCCGTGAAACTGTAACAGCTTACCGTGAGTACAAGCAAGTTATCCAAAGTATCTCAGATGCTGAAGAGATGATTAAGGAAGCTGGTGGTGATGCTGATTTGGAAGAAATGGCTAAGGAAGAACTTAAAGAATCCAAAGCAGCTAAAGAAGAGTATGAAGAACGCTTGAAAATTCTCCTCTTGCCAAAAGACCCTAATGATGACAAGAATATTATCCTTGAAATTCGTGGGGCTGCTGGGGGAGATGAGGCTGCCTTGTTTGCGGGTGACCTCCTAGCGATGTACCAAAAATACGCTGAAACACAAGGGTGGCGCTTTGAAGTCATGGAAGCATCCTACAATGGTGTTGGTGGTATCAAGGAAGTGGTTGCCATGGTTTCAGGACAATCGGTTTACTCTAAACTCAAATATGAATCTGGAGCGCATCGTGTACAACGTGTGCCTGTGACTGAAAGTCAAGGTCGTGTTCATACCTCTACAGCAACTGTTTTGGTAATGCCAGAAGTTGAAGAAGTGGAGTACGAAATCGATCCTAAGGATCTTCGTGTCGATATCTATCACGCCTCTGGTGCTGGTGGACAGAACGTCAATAAGGTTGCAACTGCGGTGCGTATGGTTCACATTCCTACTGGAATTAAAGTTGAGATGCAAGAAGAACGTACGCAACAGAAAAACCGTGATAAAGCCATGAAGATTATCCGTGCGCGTGTTGCTGACCACTTTGCACAAATTGCTCAAGATGAGCAAGATGCTGAGCGTAAATCTACAGTTGGTACAGGGGATCGTTCAGAGCGTATCCGTACTTATAACTTCCCACAGAACCGTGTTACAGACCACCGTATCGGCTTAACTCTTCAAAAACTAGATACTATCTTGTCTGGTAAACTAGATGAAGTTGTTGATGCTTTGGTTCTTTACGATCAAACACAAAAATTGGAAGAGCTTAACAAATGATTTTAGCGGATGTCCTGGCTGGCTATGAGAAGGAGCTTGACGCTATCGGTGAAGAACCAGAGGCATTGTCCTTTGTTTATCGAGGTTTGAAACAATGGAATTTAACAGATTTTATCCTCCAATTACGACAGGAAGTTTCAGAGGAAGATGAAAAGCTACTAGCTTCTGTATTTAGCCAACTAAAAAATCACAAGCCTGCTCAGTATATCTTGGGCTATGAAGATTTTCATGGCTTACGTTTTCAGGTTGATGAGCGTGTCTTGATTCCGCGACCTGAAACTGAGGAATTAGTGGACTTAATTTTGGCGGAAAACCCGAGCACAGAGCTTAAGGTTCTTGATATCGGAACCGGAAGTGGTGCTATTTCGGTATCCTTGAAAAAGAGTCGTCCTATGTGGCAAGTGACAGCTAGTGACTTGTCTGTGGATGCCTTAGTACTTGCCGAGGAGAACGCTAAGCTTAATCAGGTAGACATCAGCTTTATTCAATCAGATGTTTTTGAAAATATTTCCGGTAGTTTTGATATCATTGTCTCAAACCCTCCCTATATTTCTGAAAATGATAAGGATGAAGTTGGTTTAAATGTCTTGACTAGCGAGCCAAAGATGGCCTTGTTTGCTGATGAAGATGGCCTTGCCATTTATAGACAGATTATTGAGGAAGCAGATAGGTATCTGACTCCAAAAGGAAAACTCTACTTTGAAATTGGATATAAGCAGGGATTGGACTTGAAAAAGTACTTGTCACTACATTTTCCAGATAAGCGAGTACGTGTCCTTAAGGATCAATTTGGACAGGATAGAATGGTCGTGATGGATGATGGAAAGTAAGAAACAGTTAAGAGAAACTTTGTCTAATGGTGAGGCAGTTGTTCTCCCTACAGAGACTGTCTATGGTCTGTTTGCCAAGGCTTTGGATGAGAGTGCTGTGAACCATGTCTATGAGCTAAAAAATAGGCCTAGAGACAAAGCCATGAATTTGAATGTAGCCTCATATGAAGATATCCTTTCCTATTCAAAAGAGCAACCCAAGTATTTGAAACAATTGTATGATGCTTTTTTGCCTGGACCTCTGACCATCATCTTAAAAGCTAATGATCAAGTCCCCAGATGGATTAATTCAGGATTGGAAACAGTTGGATTTCGGTTGCCGAACCATCCCGTAACTAGAGAGTTGATTCAAGCTGAGGGGCCTTTGATTGGTCCATCAGCCAATAAGTCTGGGAAGGAAAGTGGTCGTCATTTCGATGATATTAGAGCACAATTTGATTTTCAGGTGACTGGCTATCGTGATGATAATGCCTTGATAGGTGTAGATTCGACGATTTTGGATTTGTCGGTCTCACCTGCTAGGATTCTCAGACAAGGAAAAATAACCAAAGATGACTTATTGGCAGCTCTACCAGAGTTGACTATAGAATAAATGACTAACAGCGACCTAAGAAAGTGTGAGATAACTTTCGACTGTATGTGGGTGAGTTGATTGAAAGCCCATTAGACCTCAAAGGAGACCTCTATGATTTTTGATAAAGAAGATTACAAAGCATTTGACCCTGAACTATGGAACGCCATCGATGCTGAGGCAGAACGTCAACAAAACAATATTGAATTAATTGCCTCTGAAAATGTGGTTTCTAAAGCCGTTATGGCTGCTCAAGGAACGCTCTTGACTAACAAATACGCAGAAGGCTATCCAGGTAAACGTTACTATGGTGGTACAGACGTGGTTGATGTGGTTGAGTCTCTTGCTATTGAACGCGCTAAAGAACTTTTTGGGGCAAAATTTGCTAACGTGCAACCTCACTCAGGTAGCCAAGCCAATGCTGCTGTTTACATGTCTTTAATCCAACCTGGTGATACTGTAATGGGGATGGATTTGTCAGCGGGTGGTCACTTGACACATGGTGCACCAGTTAGCTTCTCTGGTAAGACCTATAACTTTGTCGCTTACAATGTTGATAAGGAAACTGAACTCCTTGATTATGCTGCCATTCTTGAGCAGGCTAAAGAAGTGCAACCAAAACTCATCGTGGCAGGGGCTTCAGCATACTCACGTATCATTGATTTTGCTAAATTCCGTGAGATCGCTGATGCTGTAGGTGCTTACCTCATGGTAGATATGGCTCACATTGCAGGTCTTGTAGCCTCTGGTCATCATCCAAGTCCAGTTCCTTATGCACATGTGACAACTACAACAACCCACAAGACACTTCGTGGTCCTCGTGGTGGTTTGATTTTGACTAATGATGAAGATATCGCTAAGAAATTAAATTCTGCGGTCTTCCCTGGTTTGCAAGGTGGCCCATTGGAACACGTTATTGCTGCCAAGGCTGTCGCTCTTAAAGAAGCACTTGACCCTGCCTTTAAGGAATACGGTGAAAATGTTATCAAGAATGCTGCTGCCATGGCGGATGTCTTCAATCAACATCCAGATTTCCGAGTCATTTCAGGTGGAACTAACAATCACCTTTTCTTGGTTGATGTGACTAAAGTTGTCGAAAATGGTAAGGTTGCGCAAAACGTTCTTGAAGAAGTAAACATTACTTTGAACAAAAATGGTATTCCTTATGAGCAGTTATCTCCATTCAAAACATCTGGTATTCGTGTCGGTAGTCCAGCAATTACAAGCCGTGGTATGGGTGAAGCTGAGAGCCGTCAGATTGCAGAGTGGATGGTTGAAGCTTTGGAAAATCACGATAAACCTGAAGTTTTGGAACGCATTCGTGGAGAAGTTAAAGCTCTTACAGATGCCTTCCCACTCTATTAATAAATTATGTTAGATTTATATATTAAACGCATTATCATTCATCAGTTTTCGCCAAATGATACGGAGCTGATTTTGGCAGAGTCGCCTCTTGAAATAACGCCACGCTTAGATGAGTATTTTAGAAAGAAACTCTCTAAGGTTTTCTCAGATGAGGCTAAACGAGGGTATTTCGATGCGGAAAATGTTTTTATCAGTCATCTAGGAGATGATTTGATGGAAAGTTCTGTCAAAATTGCCCAACTTTGGAAGGAAGAATTTGTCATTTCTGAAGATCAAAAGACCAATGATTTGGTCTTTATTCAGTTTGATAAAGAAGGCCAAGAATATTTTGCATTCTTGCGTATTGCTCTCAAGGACAGTTTGATTCATTCTTTGGGAGATAGCCAGCATCCTATTCAGTTGTCACAAAATAATCTGCCTTCTGCGGCCCAGACACCAGATGAAGCTTTGATTATTAACCGTAGTAGTAAGCAGTATTATCTGATTGAAAAGCGTATTAAGCATAACGGTAGTTTTGCCAATTATTTCTCTGAAAATCTGTTGCAGGTTCAACCTGAGCAGTCTGTCAAAAAATCAATTAAGATGGTTGAAGATACGGCTCAGAAGATTGCTGAGAATTTTAATCAGGATGACTTTAACTTCCAAGGAAAAAT
>DBFVHV010000191.1:0-8618 GCA_048524165.1 Streptococcus sp. | reverse complement strand
TCAAAAGCTTCAGTCAAAACGTCACGAACTTCGTTGACCATTTTACCAACTTTAGGGCGCTCTTCATTAGGAAGGTCTTTAAGTCCCTTCAAAAGGTCCGTCAAAGAGCCCTTTTTACCTAAAACTGCAACACGCAATTCTTGTAATTCCTTAGAGTGTTCACCACGCATTTCAGCCAATTTAGCCTGCGTTGAGGTTTTCAACTCTTGCAATTGTGTTTGTAAATCCATGAGATTCCTTTCTGATGTGACAATTTCGAATCGCAAACAAAAAACCACATGCCAAAACTCCAACCCGGAGCGTTGACACGAGGTACCATCCGTTTTTTATCTGGTTACCCAGACCTTGATTCGTCAGCCGTTTTCATGAGTGAATTCACCAAACTTCCCTTGAGGAGGCTTCCAGTCCATGGCCCCCAATCCCTGTCAATTTCCATAAGGTTACTAGTCTCTACGACTTCTATTCAATTACCATTTATTTTACCAAAAAAGCAAAAAGCTTTCAAGAGGAGAAAAAAACCAGGTTTCCCAGCCTGGATTTTTCACTCGAAAGAAGACTTCTTAGACTTGCATACTCAAAGCCTAATATGTGTCCAGAAAATCGTATCTTAACACATACACTATAACTAACTTCAAAAACACCATATCCCCATATGACATTTCCATAATTATTGTAACATGTCAGTAGAAAAAGACAAGCTGACCTCTTTCTCATAAAGGCAAAAATCCTAATCATAGCCACTATTAGAGCATTTTACGCAATCGATTGCGTATTTTTGAAAGCGCCAACCTTATTTTTTTCTAAAAGTCATTTCAAATTTTTTTGAGACTATAAAAAAGATAGTGATAAAGCTATCAACTATCTTTCATGAAAATATAATCAATTTTTAGTCAAAATCGAGGTCTTTTAGTTTAACTGAGACAATTTTTGAAACACCAGATTCCTGCATTGTCACCCCATAAATAGAGTCTGCTGCTGACATGGTTCCCTTACGGTGGGTAACTACGATAAATTGACTAGACTTGTCAAAACGATTGAGGTAGTCACCGAAGCGTTTAACATTGGCTTCATCCAAAGCCGCTTCTACTTCGTCTAGGATAACAAATGGTATAGTCTTAACACGAATAATGGCAAAGAGAAGAGCCAAAGCTGACAAGGCCTTCTCACCACCTGACATAAGGTTAAGTGATTGAATTTTCTTACCTGGTGGCTGAACAGAAATTTCTACACCAGCCTCTAGGAGATTGTTTGAGGTCAAAATCAAATCTGCTGATCCGCCACCAAACATCTGGGTAAAGGTCTGTTTAAAGCTTTCACGGATAGCCTCGAAGGTTGCTTTAAAGCGAGATTTCACCTCACCATCCATATCATTGATGGTATTCAGAAGGAGACCCTTAGCTTCAAGTAAATCATCCTTTTGACCATTCAAGAAATCGAGACGTTGCTTAACTTCTTCAAATTGGGCAATAGCATCTACATTGACAGGGCCCAGAGCCTTAATCGAACGCTCAAGACTTTGGAGATTCTGGCGAGTTTGTTCAACATTCTCGAGAGGGGTAGCCTGACCTTTGGCTGCTTCAAGCGTCATCTGGTAATCTTCAGCCAACTGAGTCGCAAACTTACAAAGCGACTGACTAATTTGACTTTCACGCTCTTCCAACCGAGTCTGTTGACGAATCAAATCTTCATTGCGGTTCCCCGCTTTAGCCAAACGCTCCTCCAAGTCCTCCAACTGACCTTCGTAGTCTTGCACTTGAATCTTGGCACGAACAAGTGCTTGTTCCAAATCGTCTTTACGTTGGACAGCTTCTTTATGCTGTGCTTGCAACTGCGGCAGACGATCAGTTTGGTCCTCATCGACTTGGTTATTGAGGAGAGCCTTGAGACTGTCAGATTCCTTCATTAACTCAGACAAGTCTGCTTGAAGACGATTACTTTCTGTCTTAGCAAAACGCAATTCCGCTTGCAGGTCGCGCTCCTTCAACTGGAGTTCAGATTGCTTGTCTAAGAGAGCTTGTTTTTGTTGGCCAAGGGCATCCTTATCTTCCTTAATTGCTTCGATACGGTCATTGATGGCCTCACGCTTAGATGCAATTTGCGCTAACTCTGCCTTAAGTTGCTCAGCCTTAGTTTGAAGATTTACTCCTTCAGATCCCTGAGAACCCTGTTTGAAACTATCTACCAAGACTTGATTTTTCTCTACATCTGACAAGGCTTGCTGATACTCCAAGCCTAGCCTTTGCTCCTGTAGACGAGCATTTTCACCATCAACTTTGAGATCTTCTAGCTCTTTCTGTAGAGCCTTACGCTTTGTCTTAAGGGCTTCAACCTTAGCCTCACTATCACTTAATTGAGCCTTAATTTGGCTAATTTCAGTAGTTAATGCATCTAGTTCGGGCTTAATAAAGAGACTATTATTTTGCTTATTAGCACCACCGGCAAAGGCTCCACCAGGACGGATTTCAGAGCCATCAAGAGTAACCATACGCACTTGAAAACGAACAGCTCGAGCAGCCTTATTGGCATTGTCGATGGTATCAAAGATTGCCGTTACACCTAAGAGGTTTTGGAAAATATTAGCCAAGCGTTCCTCATAAGTGACCAAATCGGAAGCCATCCCAATGAAACCAGGTGCATTGGCAAGACTTTGAGCAAATTGCCCATTCAGTTGACGTGGCTTGATGGTTGTCAACGGCAAGAAAGTTGCACGACCCTGACGATTACGTTTCAAGTAGTCAATCGAACGCTTAGCTGCCGTTTCATCCTCAACAATGATGTTTTGCCCACTAGCTCCCATTGCAATTTCAAGAGCCGTCTGATAGCGCGTATCAAAGGTCAAGTGTTCACTGACAGCCCCAATAATTCCCTGAATGGATTGGGCATTTTGAAGGACAGACTTAACCCCTGCATAGAAATTACTATGATTTTTTTGAATAGACTCTAAACTCTGACGGCGAGCTTCTCTACTCTTAAGGTGATCCATGAGGTCAAACATCTTCGTTTGAGCTTCTTGATAGTCCTTATCGATGACTTGATAAGACTGAGCCTTCTCTTTGTAGCTATCCAAGAGATTTTGAAGACTCGCTTGAGCTGCTTGATAAGCCTTTTGAGCTTCGCTAGCTACTTCCTGAGCAGAAAGCAAATCAGCTTGAGCCTGTTTATATTCTTCAGCCTGTGCCTCAAGTGCTTGTGTCTGACTTTCCATGTCGTGGGTGACCTGAGTTAGACTATTGGAAACCTTAGCTTCCTCCTGCATAAGACTGACATAGTCCTCTCGCAAACGTTCAATAAGCGTATCTGGATCATCAGAAAACTGCTCCAAATCTTTTTGAATGGCTGTCAGCTCCTGAGCAATAGTATCCAATTCAGCATTCAATTCAACTTGACGTTGGTTAACCTTATCAAGCGAAGCTTGTGCTTCTACTTTCAAACTCTCTAGCTCGCTGAGACGAGCTTCTGTTTCTTCTTTTTTCTCAGAACGTTGCTGACTTTCCATGGTATAAAGATCGATTTGACGCTCAAAGTCACTAATAAGTCGTGTGACATCCACTAAGGTTTGTTGGTCAGAAGAAATTTGTTCTGAAATTTGGTGACGTTTTTGCTTAAGTTCTTGGTTCTCCGTCTCTAAACGATGACGTTCCTCATAATAGCTGGTTAATTTGTCCTTAACCTCTGCCAACTCTTCTTGCGTTTGAGTCAAGTCAGATTTTCCAACTTCAATATCATGCACTAATAGATTAAGCTGGGTCTGTCTACGCTCTTCATCGAATTCCAAGTAGCGTTTTGCTGTCGCTGCTTGCTTTTCAAGTGGTTTAACCTGACCATCTAGCTCATGGATAATATCTTCCAAACGATCAAGATTATCCTGAGTTTGATTAAGCTTGCTTTCGGTTTCTTTCTTACGTGTCTTATACTTAAGAACACCCGCAGCTTCTTCGAAAATTGCACGGCGCTCTTCAGGCTTGGCATTAAAAATAGCCTCAACACGACCTTGAGAAATAATAGAAAAAGAATCACGCCCGAGACCAGTATCCATGAAGAGGTCATGAATATCACGCAGACGAACCTTCCTACCATCAATCAAGTAGTCATTGTCACCGTTTCGATAGATATGACGTTCCACACGAATAGTTTCACCAGCACCTGCGATAAAGCCGTCACTGTTATCAAGAGTGACCGCTACTTCCGCATAGTTAAGAGCTTTACGGACCTCTGTACCTGCGAAAATAACATCTGGCATCTTGCCCCCACGCAAACTCTTGGCAGAGGATTCACCCAGTGCCCAACGCAGGCTCTCTGTAATATTTGATTTTCCCGATCCATTTGGACCTACAACGGCTGTTACGCCTTTGTCAAAGACGACCTGCGTCTTATCTGCAAAAGACTTAAAGCCCTGCATTTCAATTGATTTCAAATACATGCTTAATTACCTAGTTGTTCAAGGGCAGACTTCGCTGCTGCCTGTTCAGCTAATTTCTTCGATTTTCCAAGACCAGTGCTGAGTTCCTTACCATCAACAGCTACCTGCATAGTAAATTCCTTAGCATGTGCAGGTCCAGACTCTTCGATGACAGTATAAGTGATATCAACCGTACCATTGACCTGAAGACGCTCTTGAAGCGCCGTCTTATAGTCTGTTACTCGGTCAAAGTTCCCCTTTTCAACCTGAGGAATCATGACCTGATTCAAAAATTTCTCAACAGCAGGCAAACCTTGATCCAGATAAAGGGCTCCAAGGAAGGCCTCCCAGAGATCACCGAGAATAGTGGCACGTTCACGACCACCCGATTTTTCTTCACCTTTACCAAGACGAATATACTTCTCGAAACCGCAAGCCTTCGTAAATCCGGCTAAGCTCTCTTCACGAACGATAGTACTACGCATCTTAGACATTTCCCCCTCTGGTTTGTTAGGGTAGCGATTGTAAAGATAAACAGAAATGACGAGTTGCAGAGCCGCGTCTCCTAAAAATTCCAAACGTTCATTATGTGAAATGTTTAGGAGGCGGTGCTCATTGGCATATGAGGTATGTGTAAATGCAGTCTCTAAGAGGTCCTTTTGGCTAAAAACAATACCAAAGTCCTGTTCAAGTTTTTGTTCAAGTTGATTCATAAAACTTCCTTTCTATTTTAAACACACTAACTATAATTATATCAAAAAAAGCAAATTTTCATGATGGAAAACTGCTTTTAAAGCCTATATCTGCTGATTTAGTGAGAATTAACCTATTGCACTAAAAAAAGCTGAGCATTATACTCAACTTCATTTTCTTAATAATCTGGACGAACGACACCTGTAACGGTTTCACGTGTTGCTTCGACATCTTCTTCAAGGACGACCTTGATGATACGTTTAGCTTCTTCTGAAGTACATGCAACCAATGGCAAACGAAGTGGTCCAACTTCGAAACCAAGATGGTTGAGAACAGCCTTGACAGGTGCAGGACTCGGTACTGAGAAGAGAGCATTAACTTTAGGAATGAATTTACGTTGGATAGCTGCTGCCGTCTTGAGGTCACTATTTTCAATAGCTTTAAGCATGGCATGCATCTCATCACCATTTGTATGAGAGGCTACTGAGATAACACCATTGGCTCCAAGGTTCATTGCATGGAAGGCATCTCCATCTTCACCAGTATAAACTAAGAAATCTTTAGGTTTGTGCTCAATAAGGTAGGCCATATTGGCAAGACTGGTACATTCTTTAACACCAATGATATTTGGATGTTCAGCCAAACGAAGCATGGTATCTGGAGTCATTTCAACAACCACACGACCAGGGATGTTGTAGATGATAATTGACAAATCAGAAGCATCTGCAATGGCTTTGAAATGTTGGTACATACCTTCTTGTGATGGCTTGTTGTAGTAAGGCACGATAGCAAGACCAGCTGCGAAACCACCAAATTTAGCAACTTCTTTGGCAAACTCGATAGAGTCACGCGTATCGTTGGTACCGACACCAGCAATCAGTGGCACACGACCATTGACAATCTTTTGAACAGCCGCAAAGAGTTCCAACTCCTCATCATGAGTAAGCGTTGGGCTTTCAGCCGTTGTTCCTGCCAAAAGAAGAGCTTCCGTATGGTGAGCCAATAGATGCTCAATCAATTCTGGAAGAACATCATAGTTGATAGATCCATCCTCATGGAAAGGTGTAATTAGGGCTGTGATCAGTTTGACATCTCTTAATTGATCAATTGACATATTATTCTCCTTCAACCGTTTTCTAATCCTTTCCATTTTACCATAATTTTGGCCAGACAGACAGATAAGTTGACAATTTTCTGAAAACGTGATGTCACATTGTTTCCAATTTGTGGTGATTTACACAAAAAAACAGAGAGACATGTCTCCCTGTTTAATTGCAATCAGCTTTAACTTAGTATTAACATACAATACTAAAACCTTACTAATTCCTAAGCCATGACGCAGTGGTTGATTGGAACTACTCATGTTTGCAACATTCGTACTTCCTAATCAACTGTGCGGGGGCGAAACTACGAAATCAAACTCTTCGAGTTACTGATTTCTGTTTCGCTCCCTATTTCAATTCAAATTTCAATTCTGATGTTGGGCGTACAAGTCCACGTTCGTGAAGGGTTTCTGCAATTTGGACTGAGTTCCAAGCAGCACCTTTGAGGAGGTTATCTGAAACAACCCACATGTGGATACCTTTTTCAGCATCCAAGTCTTTACGGATACGTCCGACAAAAGTATCACGTGAACCAACAGCATTAACGGCTTGTGGGTAGACTTGGTTTGCAACGTCGTCTTCAAGGACTGCACCAGGGAATGCTGCAATAGCGGCTTTCACTTCATCAATTGGTGCCACTTCTTTTGTTTCAATGTAGACTGACTCTGAGTGAGCTGACAAGACTGGAATCCGCACACATGTTGCTGATACGGCAATGCTATCGTCTTCCATGATTTTCTTAGTTTCGTTTGTCATCTTCATTTCTTCGTAAGTATAGTCATTTTCAGTGAAGACGTCGATTTGAGCCAAGGCGTTAAAGGCGATTGGGTAATGCTTCTTATCGCCACCACATGGCAAGATTTCAGCTTTGACATCACGTGGATTAACACCATCATTCAAAACTTCTTTCAACTCACGTTGTGTTTCAAGAATAGCTCCCATACCAGCACCTGAAACAGCTTGATAAGTTGATACAATAATACGGTCCAAGCCCCATTTTTGGCGAACTGGTTCGAGGGCAACCATCATTTGAATAGTTGAACAGTTAGGGCAGGCGATAATACCGTTGTGGGCATCAAGAGCGTGTGCATTGACCTCAGGTACAACCAATGGTACATCTGGATTTTGGCGGAAGAATGATGTGTTATCAACAACTACTGCACCTGCTTTAACGGCGTATGGTGCATATTTAGCTGAGGTAGATCCACCAGCTGAAAAGAGTGCAATATCAACACCTTCAAAAGCGTCCTCTGTCGTTTCTTCGATGGTCACATCTTGACCTTTAAATTGCAAGACTTTCCCTGCAGAACGTGCAGACGCAAGGTAACGAATCTTATCGATTGGAAGAGTTGATTCTTCCAACATTTTGATCATTTGAGCACCAACGGCACCTGTAGCACCTACAACAGCAACTGTGTATCCCATAGTAAAACCTCTTTCGGAATTTTCTATCAATTTAGTTTAATGAATCTATTATACTACGTTTAAGCCCAGTTGAAAAGGGTTAAAAGAGCAAGAATAACAGAAAAATCCCCTACCAAATGGTAAGGGATAAGAGGCATCTTTCGATGAGAGTAGCAGGTTCACACAACTACTCAAGGTCCGCTCCTGCGTTACAATTTAATGTAGACCTCCTCAGCGCAAAAGGCTCTAAAGAGCCAATCGACTCATCGCATGTTTCTATTCTAGCATAATGGGCGACAGTGTCAAGCAGTTGATTTCTACAAATACTTTCTTGCCTCTCTAATGCTAAGAGAAGCCATTTGACTAGCATGTTGATCTATAAAAACACGAACCCAATCAGGATTTACCTTTGAGTAATTGCGCAAGCTCCAACCGATAGCCTTGTTAATGAAAAACTCAGTCTGGCCAAAGTTATTACAAATAACCTCAGCTAAGAGGTCTGTATCTGTCAATTCTTTACGCATAAGTTGGTGGTCAATGGCAATACGTCTTAACCAAAAATCCTCATCCAGACTCCATTGGCGCATGATATTCTTGGTTTCTGGATAGTGAAAAGTAATCTCCCCGATAATCAGGTCTAATTGATCTATACTGTCCCACCATGATTTGGTTTGAGCCAATTCCTTTAGCTTTGGAAAATCTTCAGGTCTAAGCTCCTTCTTCTTTTTGTCTAGATAATCCATAGCAATATATTGAAACTCACGGTAGGGTTGCTGCCAACACTCTTCCACAAAAGTCCAATCAATTGGATCCTTCATGAAAGGCTTAAAAAAATCTCTTTCAATCTTTCTGAGAATTGTTTTTTGAACGCCAAGAAACCTGAATTTATTTTTCATATAGGCTTCCATCTGTGGTACTTTCGCTGGGTCAGCTTGGTCTTCTACCAGTTTCAAAAGGATTTTTACATTCATAGGAGTACTCCTGTCTTACATCAAAGGTCCAATCAAAGAAAAGAGATA
>DBFVHV010000190.1:0-7369 GCA_048524165.1 Streptococcus sp. | reverse complement strand
TTTCCGAGCCAGCTAAAGCATCTGAAGAGAATGCCACTCTGCCTAGTCCTGATCAGCCAAAAGAAGTGCAAACGCAGGCTAGTGAGGCTGAAAAAGTGACTAGTCAAACGCAGGAATCTGATTTGAAACAGACCAGTCAAGAAAGGCCAGTTATAACGAATAGCACCAGTCCTGTTCATGTGACAGAAGATAAAACGGATTTGCCTAATAATGAAGCCGTTACCAATCTTGAAGGGATGACCGCAGATCAAAATGGTCACTGGGAAATGAAGGATGATGGTATTCATTCAGAAGCTAAAGATAGGGGAGACTCTTTCCTTTATTCCCAATCTGAGGGTAAAAATTTTATCTATTCAACTGATGTGAACTTCAAGGAAGCCGGTGGTGCCGCTGCCCTCATTTTCCGTGGTAACAATGATAGTAGCGATAAAAATATGTATGGGGTCAATGTGGACTCTGGTAACCATAAGGTTAAGTTTTGGCGTTGGGTCAATAATCAGGATATCCAACTCGTAGATGAAAAAGATGTGACACCAACTGCTGATGAAACCTACAATCTTAAGGTTGTTGCGGCTAATCAGTGGCTATCTTATTACGTCAATGATGTACTAGTGGCTAGTACAGGTGACTCTGTTCTTCAAAAAAGTGACAAGGGTCAACCCCAGATTCTTTCAGAGGGCTACTTTGGTCTTCTTAATTGGAATGCCAATGTCATTTTCAGAAATACCCGTTATGTCAATCTTGACGCTGCCAGTCTTCCTTTGATTGATAACCTTGTGGTAACGTCAAAGACAGGCTCTGTTGAAAAACAAGCTCAATTCTTCTCCGAAGAACCACTTCATATCCAATATGTAGGGCATAATGCTGAGACGGTAGGCTTTGACATCACTAAGCACAATCCTAATGCTGTTATCAGGGTAGAAGATGCTAAAGGAAATGTCTACACAGATATTTCTCAATTGCCAGTGGCTGTAGGTGCCAATTACTTTACCATTGAAAGTAGTGTAACCGATTCGCTTGGCCGTCCTGTGACCTTGACCTACCGTGTCAATATCCATCGAAGACAGAGCGATGATGTGTATTACAACGAGCTTTATCGTGATCAGTATCATTATTCTGTTAAGGATGGTTGGGCTAATGACCCTAATGGCTTGGTCTTCTACAAGGGACGTTACCATCTCTTCTATCAATTTTACGATGATACCAAATGGGGTCCAATGCACTGGGCCCATGCGACCAGCCGAGACTTGCTTCATTGGGATGAAGAGCCAATTGCTTTTTATCCAGATGCAACAGGTCACATGTTCTCAGGCTCTGTCGTGGTTGATAGTACGAATAGCACAGGTCTCTTCAAATCTCCGGAAGGTGGCCTGGTAGCTATTATCACTTCAAATGGTAATGGGCAACGGATTGAAATTGCCTATAGTGAGGACGAGGGTAGAACTTGGCAAAAATATGATAAGGTAGTTGCCGACTGGTCTCAGGACTCACTTCAAAACCAAGATTTCCGTGATCCTAAGGTCTTTCGCTGGGATAACCAATGGTTTATGGTCCTTGCTGGTGGTCCACTCCGCATTTATTCTTCACAAGACTTGAAGAACTGGCAGGTGGAAACAACCTATAAGGATTTACATACGGAATGTCCTGACCTTTATCCAATAGTGGCCAATGATGGGGCTCTTAAGTGGGTACTCTCACGTGGGGGGCGTTCTTACAAGGTTGGCGATTTTAAACAAGTGGATGGAAAGTGGGCCTTTGTAGCAGATGAGGTCTATCAAGACCATGATGAAATCATGAATTTTGGGAAGGATTCCTATGCTGCCATGACTTATTATGTTCATGATTTTGGGACTGCTAACCATCCAACCATCCCGCAATTGACTGAAATCAACTGGATGAACACCTGGGAAGATTATTGTAATCTGGTTGCAGATACTGTTGGCCAAAAATTTAATGGTACCTTTAACCTTAACCTTGACCTTGGTTTGGTCAAATCAGGCGACCGTTACCTCTTAACACAAACTCCTGTTAAGGCCTATGAAAGCCTTCGTGATACAGATAATGCCCAGTATTTTGAAAATGTCGCAGTAGCTTCTGACAATGAACTGCTTAAAGATTTCACAGGTGACACTTATGAAGTGGTTTCTCACTTTGTACCAGGTAAGGACACGACAGCCGTTGGATTTAACCTTCGCGTTGGTGATGGTCAAGCTACTAAGGTCGTTTACGATTTAACCAAGGAAACGTTGTCTATTGACCGTAGCCAATCTGGTACAATTCTTTCGGATGCCTTTGCTAAAGTGAATAGTCAACAGGTGACTCGCAATGAAGATGGTTCTATTGATTTGCACCTTTATGTGGACCGTGCGAGTGTGGAAGTCTTTGCTAAGGGTAATACGGTTGCTGGTGCTAACCAGATTTTCCCAAGCCCAAGAGCCGTTGGAGCAAGTGTCTTGGTTGAAGGCGGTCCAGCCAGAGCAAACATTTCTATTTATCCAATTAAGAGTACTTGGACTGACAAGAAGGAAGTCACAAAGGCTGTTGCCATGAACACAACAGCTTCAGGTCATTTAACCCTTGAAGTCGGTCAAAGTAAGGATTTGCAGGTTTACCTCGCACCGGCTTCTGAAGAGCAAGATGTGATCTGGACAGTTAGTGATCCAAGTTTGGTGTCATTCACTGAACATGACAATAAACTTACTCTCAAAGCCCTTCATAAAGGTCAACTCACTGTCACAGCAACTTCTGTTGAAAATCCTTCATTGACCAAGACCTTTAATATTGCCATCACGCTTAACAATTTCGCGACTAATCTCAAAGGCTTGAAGGCTGTTACTGGTGATTGGTATATTGATGACGATACGCTTTATGATAGCAATGTCAGTGCCAATGACTTCTTTATGGCCTATGAAAGTAATGGCTTCACACAATTTGACTATGATATCGACGTCAAATATCAACACGGTTTGGTCAACCTCTTTGTAGCTGCGGAACGTGAAGAACCAGGCCGTGCCTACTCTGTCCAATTTGCTGACAATGATACTGTTCGTCTCTTCCGTTTTGGTGGTGAAACCATCGCTGAAGCTCATTTGGATAAAGCAATCAATGATGGCCAGTACCACCACGTAAAGGTTGAAAAAGGCAAGGACACAATGACAGTCTATGTCGATGGCAAGGAAGTTCTCCATCATCAATTTGATGCCGTGGACAATTACTTCAATCAGGCCCATGTAGGTGTCGGTCTTTGGGATGGAGCCGTTGAATTCCGCAACTTCTTCGTTACTGAAAAAATGACAAACACAAGCAGTGACACTACTGAAGAAACGATTAAACCTTCTCCACATCCAGAACCTAGGCCAGAGCAAAATCCGGAAAATAAACCAGATGAACCCAAACATCAGCCAGAAGTGTCTCCTGATCCTGAACCAACTGGACAAACCGGTGACCAAGCCAATACAGGTACAGTACCAGCCCCATCTCAGGATAATACTGGTAAGCAAGAAGAAAGTAACACCCCAGTAGGAACACCTAAGACTATCACTCCAGTAGTTGACAATCTCCTAAAAACATTTAGCAAATTTAGTCTCTCAACCTTCCTTGCAAGTATTGCTAAAGAAACATGGCACTTTTTGACAAAATGGCTATTCAGCTAAGACAGACAAGCTATTTGTTTTATGTAAGCGAAGTGTAAGAGGAAAAAACTTAGAAGCATTTTTGCTTCTAAGTTTTTTTGCTTAGAAATAGTCATGGGAGGAATTCAGTTCTTTTCAATAGATTTGATTTTGTAAGTCGCATTATTTAAAAATCCATTAGAATACTATCTATGGCACAATCTGCAGACTTTTTACAGCAATCCAAATTGTGCCCTAATTATCTTTATATTTTGTAAGCGGTAACATATAATTTAAGTAGAAAGGTTGAAAAATGATTGATCATAAAATTATAGTAGTTTTGATAACATTACTGGCTAATCAAAATCTTTCTTTGTATGAGTTATCTGTAAAAACTCGTTGCTCAATAAAAGACGTTAGAGATTGTATCGATCACTTAACTATTTACCTTGATAACAGAGGAATAAAAATCGAGCAAGATAACGGGAGGTATTACATTACTGGCATCCCAGACGATGAAAATTTAGCGACCTTAATCGGTTCTGAAGAATTACAGCTTCCCAAAAGGATTCGTTTACATTTAATCTACCTTTATACTTTTTGTCGGACGGATTTTGTTTCCAATTGGCACTATCAAGATTTTTTGAAGGTTAGTAAGAATACCACCTTGTCTGATATTCGTTCCTTGAGAAAGGATTTGCAAACACATCACTTGGATATAGGGTATTCTAGATCTAAAGGCTACATTATCCTCGGTGATGAAAATCAGAAGCATTTAATGGCTTTTAAAGTGGTGAATGAGTTGCTAAACTCGCCTGTTGGACTGTGGGGACTTGAATATGTAATTTCTGCCTGGCCTCATGGCATTACCTTTGAGATTTTAAATAAACTTGTTCAGGATTATTCAAAAATTTTACACCTTACGCCAATTTCCGATAAGTTACAAGAATGTTTGTATGGCATAACGCTTATTCTATGCCGCTATCAAAGGAAAGTTTCCAGAGTAGTTTCAGAGGTGATAGAGGTTCCCACTCAGATACGTAATTTGGCAGATATTTTATTGGATAATGCTTATGATTTAGGAGGATTTAATAGTAATTTTACTCGTTCAGATCGCCAATATATAGCAGGTCTCTTATCTAGTGGTTTTGAAGGAAATACCTCTGTTGATTTTAGTTATTTCCAAACTTTAACGGATCAAATTGTAGAAAAAATGGAAAGTATTACACTTTTACAATTTTCTAAGCAAGCCACGCTCAAAGATAATTTGATTAAGCATTTGATTCCAGTTTACTATCGCTTAAAATTTGGTCTTCCTAGTTCAAATGATTATACAGATAGGATAAAAGAACAGCATCCAGACTTATTTGAATTCGTTAAGGAATCCTTGGACCCCTTGTCAAAGGTTGTAGGTCAACCTATTCCAGACAGTGAAATAGCTTACTTTGTTGTTCATTTTGGAGGTTATCTTAAGAAGAAGGAAACTTCGAATAGAAAAAACTACAAAGCAGTTATTGTCTGTCCGAATGGTACGAGTTCTTCACTTATGATAAAGGAAAACCTACGCATTTTATTTCCCCAGGTTAGCTTTATCGGAGTAACTCGAGTTGATCGTTTGCATGAGTTTAAGGATGAAGAATTCGATTTAGTATTTTCAACTGTAAAGGTTGAGACTCAAAAACCTCAATATTTAGTATCAGTAATGATGTCTGTTGAGCAATCGTCACAATTAGTGCAATTAGTCTCAAAAGATTTTCCAGAGATGGATCCAAAAGATATCGAGCTTGAGAGATTGCTTGAGTTGATTAAACGATTTGCATCAGTTTCACAAGAATCAGAATTACGCATTGCTCTGAAAAAATTTATCTATGAAGAGATGCAGAGAAAGGAAGTGTTACCTTTGTTACAAGATTTAATTACGGAAAAAATGTTTCAAAGAAGTTCAGAAAAATTGGGATGGAAGGACGCTATTCGAAAAGCATCTCAGCCAATGCTGGAGAGTGGCCAAATCACTGCCAACTATCCAGAAGCAATGATTGGAAAAGTCGAAGAATTTGGACCTTTCATTAATCTAGGAAAGGGAATTGCGATTCCCCATGCTAGACCCGAAGATGGTGTTAATGAAGTGGGCATGTCCATGTTGGTTTTAGACCACCCAATTTATCTGCTGGATGACCCAAATCAAGAAATTCGTTTATTAATTTGTATTGCTGCTGTCGATAATCAGACTCATCTAAAAGCATTAAAACATCTTACGATGATTTTACGTGATAATGCTAAGGTTGAAAGATTGTTAACAGCTCAAGAGTTTAATGATATCAAAGAAATTATTCAACAGGAGGATTAAAATATGTTGAGAATTGGTACAGCGTGTGGTTCAGGACTAGGTTCTAGTTTTATGGTTCAAATGAATATCGAATCTATTCTTAGCGAACTAGGAGTGACTGGTGTTGAGGTTGAACACTATGATTTAGGTGGAGCAGATCCAAGTGCTGCAGATATTTGGATTGTTGGACGTGACTTGGAAGATTCAGCAGGACACCTAGGTGATGTAAGGGTACTAAATAGCATTATCGATATGGATGAGCTGAAAGAATTAGTAACTAAAATTTGTGAAGAAAAAGGGCTTATTTAGGAGGTTCTATCAATGATTAAGTTCTTATTAGATATTGTAAGTACACCAGCCATATTGGTGGCTTTAATTGCTATTCTAGGTTTGGTGCTTCAAAAGAAAGCAATACCAGATATTATTAAGGGTGGTATTAAAACGTTTGTAGGTTTTCTAGTTGTATCAGGTGGTGCTGGAATTATTCAAAGTTCCTTGAATCCATTCGGAACTATGTTTGAAAAAGCCTTCCATCTATCAGGAGTTGTACCAAATAATGAAGCGATTGTAGCGGTTGCCTTGACAACTTACGGCTCAGCAACAGCCATGATTATGTTTGCCGGTATGGTCTTCAATATTCTTATTGCAAGATTTACCCGCTTCAAATATATCTTTTTGACAGGTCATCATACGCTTTATATGGCATGTATGATTGCGGTTATCTTATCAGTTGCTGGATTTACTAACTTACCATTAATTTTATTGGGTGGCTTAGCTCTAGGTATTATCATGAGTCTGTCGCCAGCCTTCGTTCAAAAATATATGGTTCAATTGACTGGTAATGATAAAGTTGCTTTAGGTCACTTTAGTTCATTAGGTTATTGGTTAAGTGGATTTGTTGGCGGGCTTGTTGGTGATAAATCAAAATCAACAGAAGATATCAAGTTTCCAAAAAGTTTGGCCTTCTTACGTGATAGTACAGTAAGTATTACCATTTCAATGTCAATTATCTATTTGATTGTTGCCATTTTTGCAGGATCAGGATACATTGAAAAAGAATTGAGTAGTGGTACTAGTGGGTTAGTTTATGCTCTTCAATTGGCCGGACAATTTGCTGCAGGAGTATTTGTAATCCTCGCTGGTGTTCGCTTAATTTTGGGTGAAATTGTACCGGCCTTTAAAGGAATTTCTGAACGCTTGGTTCCAAATTCTAAACCAGCTCTTGACTGTCCTATTGTTTATCCATACGCTCCCAATGCGGTCTTAATTGGTTTTATCTCTAGTTTTGCTGGTGGTTTGGTGAGTATGGCCCTTATGATTGCGACTGGATCTGTTGTAATTTTGCCGGGTGTTGTTCCTCATTTCTTCTGTGGAGCAACTGCAGGGGTTATTGGTAATGCCTCAGGTGGTGTTCGTGGAGCAACAATTGGTG
>DBFVHV010000189.1:0-8355 GCA_048524165.1 Streptococcus sp. | reverse complement strand
ACGCTTATTTACGTGGGCTTGTTGTCTTCCTTCTTTGGATTATCAATGGTAATGCCCATTACCACAATCGCGATAAATTATTGAACAAGGATGAAAACTATATCTTGGTTGCTCCGCACAGAACTTGGTGGGACCCTGTTTATATGGCTTTTTCAGCCCGTCCTAAGCAGTTTATTTTCATGGCTAAGAAAGAACTCTTCAAGAATCGTATCTTTGGTTGGTGGATCCGTATGTGTGGTGCCTTCCCGATTGACCGTGAAAATCCTGGTCAGGAGGCTATCAAGTATCCTGTCAATATGCTTAAGAAGAGTAATCGTAGCTTGATTATGTTTCCAAGTGGTAGTCGTCATTCTTCTGATGTTAAGGGTGGGGTTGCGGTTATCGCTAAGATGGCTAAGGTTAAGATTATGCCGGTTGTCTATCAGGGACCTCGTGAACTCAAGGGGCTCTTGGCAGGTGAACGTGTGGATATGAACTATGGTAATCCTATTGATATTTCAGATTTGAAGCGTTTGAATGACGAAAATATTCAAGAGGTTGCTCGTCGTATCCAGTCTGAATTTGATCGCCTTGATGAGGAAACTTTGAGCTATCAAACAGGCAGAAAACCAAATCCATTGACTTATATTTACCGTGTACCTCTCGGTCTTGTGGCTATCATTGCAGTGATTTTGACTATGGCTTTCTCATATCTGGCTAGCTTTGTTTGGAATCCTGAAAAACACCGTGCTAAAGAAACACAGAAATAAGCTAATAACTCTGTCAGACATAAATCTGATGGAGTTTTTTTCATTTTGATATATTTTTCAAGTTTTTTTACGAATAAGAAAGAAAATATATCAATTAAGGAGAATAGCGTGAAGGAAAAGATTCTAGCCTATGTTAACGATAATCGTCTATTTGTGAGTATCATTGGTGTGCTGATGGTGATTTTCTGCTTCTTTCTATGGATGACTTGTGGTGCCGGCAATAGCATGGAGGCAGAGACGTCTTATACAGATGTGACAACCTTGTCTACCTCTTCATCCAAACAAAGCTCAAAATCACTTACGGAATCGTCGTCTGAGTCACAAACTGAAGGAAGTGAAAAAGATAAGTCAAAAGTAACGGTAGATGTTAAGGGGGCTGTGGTCAAGCCAGGTGTCTATACGCTAAAAGCAAGCGCTAGGGTGACAGATGCCATTCAGGAAGCTGGAGGAATGACAGAGGACGCAGACGCTAAGAGTGTTAATTTAGCCGCTAGCTTGTCAGATGAAGAGGTTATTTATGTAGCCAATAAGGATGAAAATGTTTCTGTCCTTGGTCAATCAGGTACTGGTCAGGTCTCTGACAAAGGAGGGCAGGCTGTATCTAAAGATGGTAAAATTAACTTAAATACAGCGACCTCAGAGGAGTTACAAACTATTTCTGGAATTGGTGCCAAGAGGGCAGAGGATATTATCGCTTATCGTGAAAGTCATGGTGGCTTTCAATCTGTGGATGATTTGAAAAATGTCTCAGGAATCGGAGATAAGACTTTAGATAAAATCAGAGAGTCCATCTATGTGGCTTAAAAAAGTTCCAATTAATCTCTTTTCCCTAGCGCTTTTAATAGCGGCTCTTTATTTTACTATTTTTGTATCTAATTTCTATGCGATTGGGATTTTTGGCTTTCTGTTGGTCTGTTTTTTGAAGCATCATTGGAAGAATAGAGCAGCTCTAAAGTTGGTTGGACTGGTAGGGACTTTCTTTTTGGTCTACTTTTTATTTTTATACCATAGAGCCACCGTGCAAGATAATCAAGCTCCTGCTGAAATTCGTCAGGTGACACTGGTTGCAGATACGCTCTCAGTTAATGGTGAGCAATTATCAGCAATCGGGAAGTCAAATGGTCAAACCTATCAGGTTTTTTACCGGCTAAAATCTGAGAAGGAGCAGCATTTTTTTAAGACTACTAGTCAAACGCTTGTTTTAAAAGGAAAAATAAAGTTGTCCTCGGCAACTGGTCAACGTAATTTTCAAGGCTTTGATTATCAGTCTTATCTAGCTAGTCAGGGCATTTATAGGATTGCTCAGATTGAGCGTCTGGATCATGTCGTAACCCCAAAATCGATATCTCCAATAGCTTTTTTTCATCAACTGAGGAGGAGGGCTCTAGTTCATATTCAGATGCATTTTCCTAATCCGATGAGACACTATATGACAGGACTGCTCTTTGGGTATTTGGATAAGGAGTTTGATGAGCAGAATCAACTTTACACCAGCTTGGGGATTATTCATCTTTTTGCGCTTTCGGGTATGCAGGTTGGCTTTTTTCTTGGCTGGTTTCGCTATGGGCTTCTTCGTTTGGGTCTTCCCAAAGATTATCTCTTTGCTATCTTATTGCCTTTTTCGATTTTCTATGGCTTAATGACTGGTTGGACGGCTTCGGTCTTACGTTCTTTAATTCAAAGCCTCTTGGCTGAGTGTGGCATTAAAAAACTGAACAATATGGGCATAACGCTGCTTCTATTATTTCTAGTCTTGCCTCATTTTCTTTTAACGGTAGGAGGTGTTTTAAGTTGTTCTTATGCCTTCTTGTTGTGTTTGTTTGATTTTGAGGAGATGCCATCCTTTAAAAAGTCAATCTATATGAGTTTGGTATTGAGTCTTGGGATTTTGCCTTTTTTGACCTACTATTATGGAACTTTTCAACCATTGAGTTTGATACTGACGGCAATCTTCTCTCTAGTTTTTGATAGCTTTCTCTTGCCTGTTTTAACAGTGTTTTTTACACTTTCAGGACTGGTAATCTTTTCTCAATTTAACCTACTTTTTGAATGGATGGAGTCCTTTTTGACTTGGGTCCAATCTTGGGGAGGCCAGCCATTGATTTTAGGAAAACCTAGCTTGTTTCAGTTCGCCTGGATGATAGTTGTCTTGGTTTTGCTCTTTGACTTTTGGAAAAAGCCTCAGTTTAGAATATCCCTCTTGATGATTTTTAGTCTTTTGATGGTCTGGGTCAAACATCCTTTGGCCAATGAGGTTACGGTGGTTGACGTTGGTCAAGGAGACAGTATTTTTTTAAGGAGTATGAAAGGTGAGACGGTCCTAATAGATGTAGGTGGCAAGGTGACTTTCGGCTCTAAGGAAAAATGGCAAGAGGGGAGCCAGACGAGTAATGCGGAGAAAACCTTGATTCCCTATCTACAGGCAAGGGGAGTGTCTCAAATTGACTATCTGGTCCTGACTCATACGGATACAGATCATATTGGTGATTTAGAGGAAGTAGCTAAACGGTTTAAGATTAAGGAAATTTGTGTCAGTCAGGGGGCTTTGACTAAGCCTAGTTTTGTCAAACGTCTTCGATTGCTTAAACGTCCCGTACGCACTTTAAAGGCTGGTGATAAACTGCCTATGATGGGAAGTAACCTACAGGTTCTTTATCCCAATAAAATTGGTGATGGTGGTAACAATGATTCGCTTGTTCTCTATGGAAAGTTATTGGGGACCAGTTTTCTGTTTACTGGTGATTTGGAAAAAAAAGGAGAGGAGGAATTGATGGCCAGCTATCCAAATTTAAAAGTAAGTGTCCTCAAGGCAGGACATCACGGCTCTAAAGGCTCTTCATCAGAAGCTTTTTTGGATCAGTTAGAACCATCGCTTGCTCTTGTTTCAGCTGGTGAAAATAATCGTTATAAGCATCCAAATGATGAAACATTAGAGCGTTTCCAAGAACGTCACATTAAGGTTTTGCGCACAGACCAGGACGGTGCCATTCGTTTTAAAGGATGGTTTCGATGGTCAAGTGAAACTGTCCGATAATTATTAAGTTTCTTAATTTGTCATGCACCTCAATCTATGGTAGAATGTAAAGGCTAATATTCCAGTATAAGAAAGATTGAACAGTATGCGTAAAATTATCATCAATGGTGGTAAGAAACTTCAAGGAGAAGTTACAGTATCAGGAGCTAAAAATTCAGTTGTTGCATTGATTCCAGCCATCATTTTATCTGATGGAGTGGTTACTCTTGACGGGGTACCAGCAATCAGCGACGTCGATAATCTAATTGAGATTATTGAAGTAATGGGTGGTTCTGTTAAGCGTGATGGCGAAACACTTGAAATCGACCCTCGAGGCGTTAAAGATATGCCAATGCCATTTGGTAAGATTAACAGCCTTCGTGCTTCATATTATTTCTATGGTAGTTTGCTTGGGCGTTATGGTCAAGCTACAGTAGGTTTGCCTGGGGGCTGTGATTTAGGACCACGTCCTATTGACCTTCACCTTAAGGCCTTTGAAGCTATGGGTGCTAGCATTTTCTATGAAGAAGAAGCTATGCGTATTGCTACGGATGCCGGCCAACGTATCAAGGGTGCTCACATCTATATGGATACGGTTAGTGTGGGGGCGACTATCAATACCATGTTGGCAGCGGCTAAGGCTGACGGTCGTACTGTTATTGAAAATGCCGCTCGTGAGCCTGAAATTATTGATGTGGCAACGCTTCTTAATAATATGGGTGCGCGTGTACGTGGCGCTGGTACAGAAGTCATCACGATTGAGGGTGTAGAGAGCCTACATGGTACTCGCCATCAGGTTATTCCAGACCGTATTGAAGCGGGCTCATACATTGCTATGGCAGCAGCTATCGGTAAGGGAATTAAAATTAAAAATGTTCTCTATGAACACCTTGAAAGTTTTATTGCTAAGCTTGAAGCGATGGGGGTTCGCATGACCGTTGAAGAGGATGCGATCTTTGTGGAAGAACAGGGTGATTTAAAACCTGTTGACATTAAGACATCACCTTATCCAGGTTTTGCGACGGATTTACAACAACCAATGACACCATTGTTGCTGAAAGCAAGTGGCCGAGGAAAAATCATTGATACGATCTATGAGAAGCGTGTAAATCACGTTCCTGAACTGGCTCGTATGGGTGCAGATATTCAAGTACTTGGTGGTCAGATTGTTTATAATGGCCCAACGCAACTCTCTGGTGCACCTGTTAAAGCCAGTGATTTGCGTGCGGGTGCTGCACTCGTTACTGCAGGACTTATGGCAGATGGTCAGACTGAAATAACAAATATTGAATTTATCCTTCGAGGGTATTCAAATATCATTGAGAAACTTTCTGATCTTGGTGCAGATATTCGTTTGATTGAAGATTAAGTCGAAGGTTCAACCGCTAGTGGTTGAACCTTTTTCCATTTCTAAAACTGTGTTATAATACTATCATGGATATTTGGACTAGTCTGGGTGCTTTTGCCTTCTTTGAGTCGGAGCGCCTTTCTTTTAGACCACTCGTCTTTTTAGATCGTTTTGACTTACATGAGATTGTGTCAAATCCAGAGAATTTACAATTTTTCTTTCCTGCTACCCAAACTCAGTATGAAACGGATTGCCTCTTGGTTCATTATTTTATGAAGGAGCCTTTGGGTGTTTGGGCAATTGTAGATCGAGAGTCTAATAAGTTGATTGGGGTTGTTCGCTTTGAAAAGATAGATGTCCAGAAAAGGACTGCAGAGCTCGGTTATTTTTTGAATGCTTCATACTGGGGTAGAGGTCTAATGACTGAGGCAGTTACTTGTCTGTCAGATTTGGCATTGACAGCTATGGGAATGGAACGCATTGTCCTTATTGCTCATTTAGAAAATAAGGCATCGATTCGTGTGGCAGAAAAATCTGGCTTTAAATTGGTGTCTCGTTTCAAAGGAGCAGACCGATACACCCGTACCATGCGAGATTATCTCCGCTTTGAGAAGGAGGAGAACTGTGAGTAAACATCAAGAAATTCTGGATTATCTAGAGGCTTTGCCCATCGGTAAACGAGTTAGTGTGCGTAGTATTTCTAACCACTTGCAGGTTTCTGATGGAACTGCTTATCGAGCCATTAAAGAAGCTGAAAATCGAGGACTAGTTGAAACCCGTCCTCGAAGTGGAACAGTTCGAATTGAAAAGAAAGTCCAGGTACGCCTTGACAAGCTGACCTTTGCGGAGATTGCAGAGATTACAGAGTCTGAGGTGATTTCGGGTCATGAAGGTTTGGAACGTGTCTTCAGTAAGTTCTACATTGGAGCCATGACCATTGAGAATATCACCCGTTATCTAACAAATGGCGACCTTCTCATTGTGGGAGACCGGGAAGATATCCAGTTATTAGCCCTAGAACACAATAATGCTATTCTGGTAACCGGAGGCTTTCAGGTTTCTGATAGGGTTAAAGAGCTTTCTCGTTTGAAGCAATTTCCAGTTATGGTAACAACTTACGATACCTTTACCGTGGCAACCATGATTAACCAGGCGCTTTCGAATGTCCGTATCAAAACAGATATCAAGACTGTAGCTCAAGTCTATACTAGACGAGAAGACTACAACTAGATGACTCCAGAAATGACAGTCAAGGATTTTCAAAATTTGGTTAACCGGACTAATCTTGTTCGCTTTCCTATTTTGTCTGAGGATGATAGGGTTATTGGGATTGTGACCATGCGTGATGTGGCTAATCAGCTTCCGACCACTATGGTTAAGGCTATTATGACAAAACCTACGGTGACCAGACTCGAGACTAGTTTAGCGACCGTGGCTCAAAAAATGATTTTTGAAGACTATGACATGATTCCTGTTGTGGATGATGAAAAACATTATCTAGGGACTATTACCCGTCGGCAGGTTTTAGAGGAACTTCAAGACAATAATCGTGGAAATCTCCATACCTTTAGCGATCAAATGATAGCCAACCTCAATCATGAAAAGAATGCCTTTAGTTTTGAGGTGGAGCCGACCATGATTGATAATTCTGGAAACCTTACACAGGGTGTTCTTGCGGAAATGGTTAAAGAGGTCGTTTACCGAACTATGGAAAATCAAGAACAAAATGGTTTGGTCATTGAGGAGATGATGTTTTACTTTCTTCAGGCGGCTCAGATTGATGATAAGGTAACGATTACACCAAGTATCATTGTTGAGACCAGACGTAGAGCTCATTTAGACCTTATGGTTACTCATGGCAATCATACAGTTTGTAAGTCAGTAGTAGTGGTCAAGAAAACTTAATAAGTCATTTAAAATTAAAGAGATAAAGAAAACGGAGAAAATAATGATTACACTAAAATCAGCACGTGAAATTGAAGCGATGGATAGAGCGGGAGATTTTCTTGCAAGTATCCACATTGGCCTACGCGACCTTCTGAAACCAGGAGTGGACATGTGGGAAGTGGAAGAGTATGTTCGCCGTCGCTGTAAAGAAGAAAATGTTCTTCCACTTCAGATTGGGGTCGAAGGAAGCATCATGGACTATCCTTATGCGACATGCTGTGGTCTTAATGATGAAGTAGCACACGCCTTTCCACGTCATTACATTTTGAAAGATGGGGACCTCTTGAAAGTTGATATGGTCTTGTCAGAACCTATCGATAAGTCAGTGCTTGATGTATCAAAATTGGACTTTGATAATGTTGCCCAGGTAAAAAAATATACTGAATCATATGCTGGTGGTTTGGCTGACTCATGTTGGGCCTATGCGATTGGAACGCCTTCTGATGAGGTTAAAAACCTTATGGAAGTAACCCGTGAAGCCATGTATCTTGGTATTGAACAAGCAGTAGTTGGTAATCGTATCGGTGATATCGGTGCAGCTATCCAAGAATACGCTGAAAGTCGAGGCTATGGTGTTGTTCGTGATTTGGTCGGACACGGAGTTGGACCAACAATGCACGAAGAACCAATGGTTCCAAACTATGGGGTGGCTGGACGTGGTCTTCGCCTTAAAGAAGGAATGGTCTTGACTATTGAACCAATGATTAATACAGGAACTTGGGAAATCGATACAGACCTTGAAACTGGTTGGGCTCATAAGACTCTTGACGGTGGCCTTTCTTGCCAATATGAGCATCAATTTGTTATTACTAAAGATGGTCCAGTAATTTTGACGTCTCAAGGCGAAGAAAGAACTTATTAGTATGAAAAGACAAGGCTTAATGGGCCGTCTCCTGGATAAACTCCAGTGGCGCCCTTTGCAGGTTTATCTTAGTCATTATCGTAGTGCAGAGGTAGATATTTCAACTATTGCAGTGGCTTACTATCTCATTTTGACGGTCTTTCCACTCATTGTCATTGCTGCCAATGTCTTTCCCTATCTCAATATCGATACGACTGATCTCTTGAAGTTTATGAATGAGCATCTTCCTAAGCAGTTTTATGCACCTGCAGCTAATGTTGTTCAGGATATCTTCTCGACACCTTCTGGACAGTTGTTGGGAGTTGCCTCTTTGACGGGATTTTGGACCATGATTAAGTCCTTATCTTCGCTTCAAAAGGCGATTAACAAGGCATATGGTGCTTCAGAACACCGTGATGTCTTTATTAGCCACATTGTCGGTGGCTTCCTCAGTCTC
>DBFVHV010000188.1:0-6723 GCA_048524165.1 Streptococcus sp. | reverse complement strand
ACTTAGCCAATTCATCAAAGATAATCTTTTTCATCTTAGCAATTTTCGGAAGAGAAAATTCCTCTTTATCAGTGACTAGGCGCAAGGCCTTAGCCATACTCGCAATCCCAGCTACATTTTCAGTTGTTGAACGAAAGTCTCTTTCTTGACCACCACCTGTTAAGAGCGGAGTAATTTTTTTGCCATTCTTCTTGTAGACAAAACCTACACCTCGAACAGCATGGAACTTGTGACCAGAAAAAGTTGCAAAGTCAACACGGTCTGTTAAATAAGCTGATACAGGAATCTTCCCAATAGCCTGGACAGCATCCACATGGAAGGATATGGTCGGCTCATCAGCTAGAAGGTCTGAAATCGCTTGAATAGGTTGGATTGATCCGATTTCGTTATTAACGGCCATAACCGAAACCAAGATAGTGTCAGGTCGTAATAGTCCAGCAAGAGCATTGACATCCACGAAACCTTGGGCATTAACGGGTGCATAGGACACTTCAAAACCATGCTCTGAAAGCCATTTAGCAGACTCTTTTACCGCAGGGTGTTCAATATCAGAAACGATGATGTGTTTGCCATAAGGTTCTTTTTCGAAGGCCACACCTTTGATAACCCAGTTGTCTCCTTCGGTTCCACCAGACGTAAAGAAAATCTCATCGGCTGATTTTCCAATGAGGTCCGCAACTTGCTTACGAGAAGCCTCCAAAATACGCGTCGCAGATGTTCCTAATTGGTGTAAACTGGATGGATTCCCAAAAATTTTCGTGGCCACTTCCTGATAGGTTCTAAGTGCCTCTGGATAAGGCACCGTAGTGGCTGAATTATCAAAATAAATCATGATTTTTCCTCGATTTTTATTTACTATTTATTATAGCATAATTTTTTTAGCAATTTTTGCGAGAAAATCATATAATAGAAAGTACGAAATATTTTTAAGGAGAGCATCATGTCTGAAAATTACTCACGCCGTAATCATTCATCAAAAGAAGAAAAAAAATCTGCACCAAAAGTGACTGAACACGTTACAAAAGGCTTCACTGCCTTCCAAAAAGTCCTTACTGCTGTCGGGACAATCTTGTCAATCATTGTCGCTTCTATCACTATCATGAATTTCACATCATCTAAAAACAAGGACACTTCTGATTCATCATCCAATCAGTCAACTGTAGTCATTAAAGAGGGTAGCAATAAGACCCAAGAATCAAACACTTCTTCCTCTAGTTATGGAAATGCGACTGATTCCGACACAGCAACAAGTAGCCAAGCAGGAACAAATACCTATTCTTCATCAGCAGATACAACAACTGGTGGCAATGCGACTACTTCTTCATCAGCAGCTACTGCAGACACAACATCTGGAAATGCGACTACTGGTGGTGCAACAACCGATGACGCCGCTTCCAACTAAGACAAAGAAAAGGTTAGGAACCCCCTGCCTTTTTTCTATAATCCTATGAACTATACAGAAACTCTAAATTTCATCCACTCCTTCAAAGGCAATGGACGTCGCCCCCAACTTAAACGTATGCGCTGGCTCTTGACACAAGCCGGAAATCCTCAAACTCACTATCCAACGGTCCACATTGTCGGAACCAATGGTAAAGGCTCAACGACTAGCTACCTACAAAATATCCTAACAAAATCAGGATATCAGGTCGGGACCTTTACCTCCCCTTATATTACGCGCTTTAACGAACGTATTAGTATCAACGGCACAGAGATTCCAGATAAGGACCTGATTAGCATTGTTGAAAAAGCTCAAGTTCTTCTCAATGATTTAGAAAATAAGACTGATTTTGGCCGACCAACGGAATTCGAGTTGGTCACCTTACTCATGTTCCTCTACTTCGACCTTAAACAGGTTGATATCGCTATCATTGAAGCAGGAATTGGAGGACGGCTTGATTCGACCAATGTGCTTTCGCCAGAGCTTGTCATCTGCACTTCAATTGGCTTTGATCACACTGAAACCTTGGGCGATAACCTGATAGATATTGCTAAACATAAAGCAGGCGTCATGCGAGAAAATACTCCTATATTACTTGGTCGCGTTTCTGATGAAGTTTCACATTTCTTCAAACAAAAATCCCAGGAACTTCAGGCTCCTATGGCAATCATTGATCGAGAAATCCAGCTTCTTCCCACAGACAATCAAACTCTTCGAGTTATTTATAGTGATTGGGAGAGCCCAAATCTTAATCTCCCCATGCTAGGAAAACATCAGGAAAATAATACTGGTCTAGCTGTCACTGCTGCCCATCTCTTGTCTCAAAGATTTCCTAAGATTACCAATCAGAGCATTCAAGATGGTATTTGTGACACACACTGGCCTGGTCGTAGTGAGTGGATTGGAAATAACATTTACCTAGATGGTGCCCATAATCCTCAGGGAATTGCCAGTCTAAAACAGGTATTAAAAGATAACTTTGCCAACCGTCGAATCCACATTCTCTTCGCTGGACTTAGACGAAAACCTTTAGCGGACTTACTTGATGAGCTTAAAGATTATGATCTAACAGTGACCTCCTTCGATTTCTTTGAGGCACTGCCCTTGGATGATTACCCTCAACACTTAGAACGCTCAACTGACTACAAAGACTGGTTAACTAAAGCTGAGTCTGCAAATCCTGATGATTTATTTGTCGTCACTGGATCCCTTTACTTTATTTCAGAAGTCAGGAACTACCTAATCAACGAAAAAAAGGCCTAAGGGCCTTTTTTCGTTAAGACAAGCTAAAGCGACACACAAGATATAGATTACCATTCAGCCACATAGAAAGGCCTGACCTCTAGACATTCAGACCTTACCTATTTATCTCATCGTCACAAATTCTTCTGAACCAGTTGGATGAATGGTTTCCATAGCCAAATCGGCTATGGAAATTCGCAAGGTGCCTCCTTGCGATCACTTTCAATTGAAGCCATTCAGCCACATAGAAAGGCCTGAACCTCTCGACATTCAGACCTTACCTATTTATCTCATCGTTACAAACTCTTCTGAACCGGTTGGATGAATGGCAACCGTATTATCAAAATCAGCCTTAGTTGCTCCCATCTTAATAGCCACAGAGAAGCCTTGAATCATCTCATCGACACCGTAGCCAATGCCATGAAGACCGATGATTTTTTCATCCTCACCAAGCGTTACTAATTTCATGGTTGACGGCTGACGATTATCTCCAAGAGCCGTATACATAGGAGTGAAACTAGATTTATAGACCTTGATATTTTCCGAACCATATTTAGCAATTGCCTTTTCCTCAGTCAACCCAACAGCACCAATGACTGGATGACTAAAAACCACAGTAGCTACATCTGTGTAATCAAGCTTCGCATCAGCTTTATTGTTGAAAAGTCGCTCTGACAATTGACGACCAGCCTTAATTGCAACTGGTGTCAAATCGAGTTTACCAGTCACATCTCCAAGAGCATAGATACCAGGAACAGATGTATTTTCAAACTCGTCTGAATAAATGTTACCTCGTTCAGTCAACTCAACGCCTGTCTTTTCAAGACCAAAACCAGAGGTATTTGCCGCACGTCCGATAGCCCAGATAAGGCAATCAACTGTAATCGTTTCTCCATTGTCAAAGCTAATAGTCAGAGAATCGTCTGCATTTTTCACTACCTCAGTTGCATTCGCATGCGTGTGAAGCGTAGGGCCAGACTTAGCCATCTCATCAACTAAAACATCGATAATGTCTTTATCAAAGGTACGTAATGGGCGATCCTTACGAACAAAGAGGTGAGTATCACTGCCAAGAGCATTGAGAACGCCGGCAACTTCGACTGCGATATAGCCAGCACCGATAACAGCTGTACGTTTTGGTACCTCATCTAACTCAAAGAAACCATCTGAAGTAATCCCATATTCACTACCTGGAATATTTGGATAAAGAGCATGACCACCTGTTGCAATTAGGATATGTGGTGCTGTATAAAGCTCCCCCGCTACTTCAACCGTATGAGGGTCAACAAATCTTGCATACTCGTAGACACGTTCAACACCTTTGCTATCAAAACCACGCTCATAAGAGCCATGGATACGGTCGATATAAGCCTGACGATTGGCCTTAAGCCTTGCAAAATCAAACTTATTAACCGTCACATCAAAACCATACTCGCCTGCATAACGATGAAGGGTCTCAGCAACCTGAGCACCATACCACATAACCTTTTTAGGTACACAGCCCACATTGACACAGGTACCGCCGACCTCTTTTCCTTCAAAGAGAATAACTTTAGCGCCATGCATGGCAGCACGATTGGCACTAGCAATCCCACCAGAACCACCACCAATGACAATATAATCGTATTCTTTTACCATAATTTACCTCTTATATTTCTTTATACAGCGTATTAGCTACTAGATAAGCCATTTCTGCCTATACTTTATCATAAAATAGGTACCCTGACAAAAATCTGCTACGACACAAAAAAACAACCCCGAACTCAACGAGATTGTTTAATCATATCTTATTTATCAAGTGGTTTGCGGAGGAATCCGAAAAGGATACCTGATACCACAGCACCAATCAAGATGAA
Organism: Streptococcus sp.; assembly: GCA_048524165.1. Classification (GTDB taxonomy): domain Bacteria; phylum Bacillota; class Bacilli; order Lactobacillales; family Streptococcaceae; genus Streptococcus. The sequence continues at coordinate 2,184 of DBFVHV010000188.1, read as the reverse complement.
GAGAAGGTAGAGAAGGGCATTTGATGTGAGGGCGATAACGAAGATACCTCCGTGTGGTGCCATCAATTTGATTCCTGCCATACCTACGAGAGCACCTGTAAGAGCTGAACCGACGATAAAGCTTGGGATAGCGCGCGCTGGGTCAGCTGCACCAAATGGGATCGCACCTTCAGTGATGAATGAGAGTCCCATAACGATGTTTGTCAAACCAGAGTTGCGTTCTTCTTCGGTGAATTTATCTTTAAATAAGAGTGTCGCTACAAAGACTGCCAATGGAGGAACCATACCAGCTGCCATAACTGCTGCCATAACAACTGAACCACCTGAAGTTACTGTTGCTGCGAGAGTACCTGTACCAAAGACATAAGCTGCTTTGTTGACTGGTCCACCCATATCCACTGCCATCATACCACCAACAAGGAGACCAAGTAATACGGCTGAGCTTCCTGACAAGCTTGACAAGAAGTTATTAAGACCAGTATTGATTGCTGCCATTGGGATATTCACTGCCAACATCAAGAAACCTGTAGCAAATACACCTAGAAGTGGCAAGAGCAAGATAGAACGGATTCCTTCAAGAGCACGTGGGATACCTGCCAAGAGTTTACGAAGAACGAGGATAACACCACCTGCAAGGAAACCACCAACAAGAGCTCCAAGGAAACCTGAAGATACACCAGCAAGGGCAAGGGTTGCTTTACCACCTGAACCAAATGGAACACCACCAAAGGCTGCACCACTTGATGCGATAGCACCAGCTACAAAACCTGAAACCAAACCTGGTTTTTCAGCGATAGAGTAAGCAATGTAACCTGCAAGTACTGGAAGCATGAAACCAAAGGCAGCGCCACCAATTGCTTTGAATTGAGCAGCAATTTCATGGTAAGAACCAAGTTGTGACAATTGATCTTTAGGAACACCCATGATTTGGTCAAGCAAGAAGGCAAGCGCAATCATGATACCACCACCGATAACGAATGGAAGCATTTGTGATACCCCACTCATCAAGTGTTTATAAAAGGCACCACCAAGGCTCAATTTCTCACTTGATTCTTGGGCAGCTCCAGCATTTTCAGCGTGGAAAACTTCAGCTTTACCATCCAAGATGTTTTGGATTAATTCTTGAGGTTGACGAATACCTGCAGCAACTGGTTTAGAAATCAATTTCTTACCATTAAAGCGTGCTGTTTCAACTGCCTTGTCCGCTGCAACGATAACACCAACAGCCTTGTTGATTTCTTCAGCGGTCAATGGTGTTCCGACACCTGAGGCACCGTTAGTTTCAACACGAACATTGACCCCCATTTCTTCACCTGTTTTAATAAGTGATTCTTCAGCCATGTAAGTGTGAGCAATACCGGTTGTACAAGCTGTTACTGCTACGATAAGTGGTTTATCGCTTGAAGCTGCTTCTTTAACAGCTTGTGCTTTCTTAGCTTCCTCAGCTTGCGCTTCTTCTTCGCCAATATTAAACGCTGCAATCACTTCATCCACAGATGTTACCTGACGCAAGCGGTCTGCAAAACCATCTTGCATGAGGTATTTTGACAATTCAGCAAGGGCTGCCAAGTGAGTGTCATTTGCCCCCTCTGGAGCTGCAATCATAAAGAAGAGGTCGGTAGGTTGACCATCAAGTGATTCGTAATCCACACCCTTATTAGATTTAGCAAAAAGTACAGTTGCTTCTTTGACTGCAGCATTTTTACTGTGTGGCATAGCAATTCCATCACCCAAACCAGTTGATGTTTGTGCTTCACGAGCCATAATGCCTGCTTTGAAAACATCAAAGTCAGTCACGACACCATTATCAACCAAGCTGTTAATCATTTCATCAATAGCAGCTTCCTTTGTAGTTGCTTGAAGGTCAAGCAACATGACTTTTTTGTTCAGTAAGTCCTGAATTTTCATAGTTTTTCTACCTCTACTTTATTGTATGTTTCTTTAATAAATTCAATTGTCGCTAAGTCATCTGAGAAAGCCGTAGATGTTCCACATGCTACTCCCCACTTGAGAGCCTCAATTGGATCACCTGATTTAACAAACTCACCAGTGAAACCAGCAACCATTGAGTCACCTGCACCAACAGAGTTCTTCACTGTTCCCTTAATTGGTTTAGCAAAGTATGCAGCCTCTGGTGTGACAAGCAGAGCTCCATCACCTGCCATTGAAATGATAACGTTTTGC